>JACMLX010000135.1 GCA_014379355.1 Gemmatimonadaceae bacterium | reverse complement strand
GCGCCGGTGCACGCGACTGCGGCGAGATGCGGCGGACCGGCAGGCCCGGCACCGCGTCGAGCGCCAACTCGCTGCCGCGGTCGAACGTCATCAGCACACCACCTGCGGCCACGAAGTCGCCGATCGCCTTCACGCCGTCGGCGCCCAGGCCGCCGGCGTATTCGGTCGGAGCGGCGGCCTTCGCCAGTCCATCCTTCGCTTCGCGCAGCGACATGTCGGGAATGATCAGCACATCGAACTGTGCGCGCAGGTTGCCCGACTTGATCAGGCTGTCGGTGGCGTTCGTGTACGGCACGCCCTGCTGGTCGAAGAGCCAGCGCGTCCACCCCTCGTCCATGCTCGCGGTCCACGGCTTGTAGAGCGCGACGCGTGCCGATTTGGTCAAGCGCGTGCGGTCACCGCGTGCCGAAGCCGACGTCGCCGCGCCGCACCAGCCGCCATCGGGTGTGAAGCCTTTCGCGAACGACGACGGCATCGTCACAGACGCGCCGTCGCGTGCGCGATTCATGTCCACGCGTACACCATTCTTCAGTGCAGCGAAGGTGGCCGGGAAGGCGCGCGAGTCGCGCAGGTCGAGCGTCACGTTGCCGCCGCCACTCAAGCCACACTTCGCCGATCCGCCGGTCGTCACCGCCGTGTGCTGCGCCGCCGTCTCGAGACGCACCGTCACACCCATCTGGTACGGCAGCGTCCACCCGGCCACGTCGTACGGGCGGTCACCCGCGCTCGCCGGCCACTTCTGTTCCTCGAACAGGTCGCGCACATGTGCCGCATACGGTTGATCGAGTGGTATGATCCACGATCCACCCGTGGCGCGCACCGCGTCGTCGTCGCCCAGCACTTCCACCGCTCCGCGACGCAGGACCTGCACGAGGCCATAGGCCGCCGCGGGGTCGTGCTGCTTCGAGTCGATCACGAACTGCTGTCCCTTGCCGTTCGCGATCTGTGTGCGTGCGACCTGCACCATCGAGCGCACCATGTCGCTGCGCATCTCGTTTGCCATGCGCACCAGCGAGATCGCAGCGATCAGTTCGTAGTCCATGATGTCGCGCAGACGCCAAGTGCCGCCGGGCCACGGGCTGGGATAGTTCACGCGCGGCTGGTTGCGCAGCCCACGCGGATTGGCCACCACATCGTTCGGGGCAATCGTGATCGGCGTCGCGATCCGCGCGCTCGCCGCTTCGGTCAGCAGGCCGATCATGTTGTGGCGCGTCGGTGTCGAGCGTGCGCCGCCGTTCCACCACAGATCGTATGTGATGCCGTCGCCGACACCGGTCTTCCCCGCCTGTTGCAGCGCCCACGACATCCGCTGCCCGACCAGGTTGATGCCGCGCACGATGCGCACATCCACATTCTGGTTGATCGGATCGATGTGCGGCGGCACCGTCAGGCGCATGCCGTTGCTGCCCTGTTGGTGCACGTCGTAGAACACCTGCGGGAAATACTTGCCGTAGAGCGCGGCGCTGATGTTGCGGCTCTCCTTCTGCGTCACCATGTACCAGTCACGATTGTTGTCGTGACCGACGTACTCGTGATACAGCCACGGCATCGGTCCGCCTTCGAAGGGTGTGCCGAGCCCCTTCTTGTACCAGTCCACGATCATCTGCATGCCATCCGGATTGGCGGACGGCACGAGCGCGATGACGACGTGTTCGAGCGATCGCTGCAGGCTGTCGGTGGTGGCCAGTGCGTATGCCAGTTCCATGGCCATCTGGCTCGATGCGATCTCGCTGCTGTGCAGGTTGCAGTTGATCCAGACCACCGTCGGCTGCGAGGCGACCAGCGAATCCTCGGCAGCGTTGCTCAGTGTGCGCGGGTCGGACAGTCGCTTCTGTGCGGCGAGAATGGCGTCGAGGCGACGGATGTTCGCCGGGGTCGAGATCGCCGCCACGATCATCGGACGGCCCTGTGACGTCACGCCGATGGTGTCGATCTTGACGCTGGGCGACCGCTGCGCGAGTGTGCCGAAGTAGCGCACGATCTGCGGCCAGTCAGCCAGCGTCCGGTCGGCGCCGACCGGAATGCCGAGCACATCGCTGGGTGTCGGCACGGGGCCCTGCGCAGCGGCACGCGCCAAGGGCGCGGCGAGCAGCAGCGCGGGACAGAGCAGGCGCAGAACGCCGATGAGCGGTCGACCAGGAGTCATGGGAGTGCGTGACACGGTAAGGGAAAACGGCCATCGGGCAGATGGCGAACGCTACACCACCACTCGGAGTCCGGCATGACACATCTCGCGCGGGAGGATGCACCCCTCCCACCGCCGTTGCCACCCGAGGAACTGCGTTGTCGGACGAACGTCCACGGGACGGTTTTCGCTGCGCGGACGTCGGTCGTCACGCGGCTCCGCGCCGGCGACGCGCTGCTGCTGGTGCCCGACCCGCCCTCCGCGGACGAACCGCCGGCCGTGTGGGTGCATGTCGCCGGTGGCGATGTGCTCGGCCACGTCCCGGTGCAAGTCGCAGCGTGGCTGGCACCGTGGATGCTCGCCGGCGGACGATGCCGCGCGACCGTCCTTGCCGTCCGCGGCGCCGATGTGGCGAGTTGGAACCGCATCGAGATCGAGCTCGAACGGTCTTCAGGCTGAATCGCGCAGTCAGCTTCTGGTCTGGGAGCGGAGGTCACCAAGGGCACTGAGTGCGCCGTCTTGGCACGTACGCGTTTCGCGCGAGAATTATCGGGACAACAGCGGACGGAGCGCACGGAGATGTCCGAGCGCACACACCGCCCGCACGCCTCCGTCCACTCCGTGCGCTCCACTCCCATCAAGAAATCCCGCGAGCATCACTGCCCGCACCCCAGTCACGCCCTCAGTGAACTCGGTGGCCTCTCGCTCATACGCAGTGACGTCTCGTTTCAAGAATCACGGAAACGGGCGCCTGAATTTCAGCGGCGCGTCGCGGGCCTGGTCGCCGGTACCGCCGACTTCTTCGCACCACCGCCCAATCCGATCGCGAGACCGGCACGCACCACGACGTTCTGACCGGTGCCGGTCGATTCGTCCGATTCGCTGATCACCGTGCTGCCCTGCTTCAACTTCGCGGTGCCGAAACGAATCGCACCGAGTGTCACGCCGAGATCGAGATTGACACGCGGCGTCAGCTTCGCGAGCACCCCTCCGCCAATGTTGCCCTGGAGGCCCGTCGCGCTCAACTCGTACTCCGCACGCCGTGCCACCGCGAGCGACACCTGTGCGTCGTTCGCACGCGAGACGCGATCCGCGATGATGTCGATGTCTGCGGCCAGCTTCAGGAACGCGAGACGCGCGGCGATATACGGGGCGTATCGGCTGCTGCCGATGTCGAACACGCGTCTCGGTTCGAAGAACACGCCGGACAGGCCGACGCTGTAGTCGCTGTTGCTCTCGATCGAATGCGTCGAGTACTGCAGGCCGGCGCCATACGACCACAGGCTCGGCGTCACGCGCACCTGCACTTCGCCACCGGGACCACTGTTGAGACCTTCGTAGGCATTGCCGAACAGGCCGACGTACAAGCCGGATGCCTGCAGCGACCAGCGCTGCGCGGATTGTGCGACAAGAGGCGTGGTGAGACACGCGGCGGCGCAGATGGCGGCCAGTGTGGAGCGGTGACGCATGGGGAGAACCTCGCGGAAGTGAACTGATGCCCTGAGACGCGGCGCGTATCGCACCGCACAATGCCGGCACCTCTTCACGCGCAATTGCACGAGAATTCGGCTCACGAACCTTCACGGACCTTGACGTCGAAAGATTGTGCGCACCGCGATGAGCCGATTTGTCCGGGATCTGCGCGTGAAGGGATGAGCGGGACAGATCGCCCGTTCGCTCCGCCCCCTGCTTCCACGCACTCCGAGGTCACCATGGAGAAACTGCTTCTCCGCCATCTGAAGGGATCAAAGGCCGGTGAGACCGAGACCTTTGCCCTCAGCGCATATCCCGAGCTGCTGATTGGCCGGGATCCCGCTGCCGCCGTCCGCTTCGATCCCGCGCAGGACGATCTCGTCGGTCGTCAACACGCCCGCATCACTCGCGATGCTCCCGACGCGACCACCTTCACGTTGTCGGATCTCGACAGCCGGAACGGCACGTTTCTCAACAAGCAGCGTGTCACCGGCAAGGTCGCCATCCGCCCCGGTGACATCGTCCAACTCGGCGCCGGCGGTCCGGAGTTCGAGTTCGATGTCGATCCGCGTCCGGTACCGGACGTCAAGGCGACACGCCTCGGCATGGTCTCGAGCCCGAGCGCCGATGCGACGCGCCTCAGCGCTGCCGCGATCACCGCACCGGCGACGCCGCCGAGCACTGCGCCCGTCACCGCCAATGTGCCGAACAGCATCGGCAAGGCGACCGTCGAGCGCATGATCACCGACACGAAGAAGCAGTCGCAGAACATGAACCGCATGATGGCCGGTGCTGTCGGCCTGCTTGCGGTGGCCGGTGTGGCCTGGGCGTACATGCGCCCGAAGCCACCGACGCAGGCCGAAATCGCGAAGATCGCCGCCGATTCGGCGATCGCACGGTCGCGGCGCGATTCGATCGAGCGCGCGAAGGTGGATTCGGTCGGACGCATCAACGGACCGGTGGCTGCATCGGACATCGGCGCGAAGTACGGACCGGCCGTCGTGCAGATCTACTTCAGCTGGAAACTCGAATACAGCGGTCAGCCGGTCTTCCATCGCTACGTGGAGAACTCATACGTCGCGAAGAATAAGAAGGTCTTCCAGATCATTCCTGGCGGACCGCGCTACATCCCGACGTACATCGCAGTCGGCAACGACCGGTTCGAACCGGCGTTGACGCTCTCACAGGGTCAGGGCGTGCCGATCGGCGTCACAGGCAGCGGCTCGGGTTTTGTCGTGTCGTCCGACGGCTTCATTCTCACAAATCGGCATGTCGGCGCAAACTGGATGGCACCGTATCAGTTCGATCGCGGTGACGGCGGCGTGATGGTGGGCGACCAGGGCGGCATCCTGATCAACGACGCGGGCATGCCAATCACCACCGATCCACCGGAAGGCTGGATTCCCTCCGAGTCGAAGCAGGGCGGTCCGAAAGGCATCATCGGCTCTTTCTCCGGCCGTCATGAATACCTGAAGGTCGGTTTCGGCGGTAACGTCACCTACATCGATGCCGGTCCGGTCACGCCGTCGCCGAGTCACGATGTCGCGCTGCTCTCGGTGAAGGTGCCGCGTCCGCTCACGTCCCTGACGCTGAATGACAACTACTCGTCGGTGCGCCAGGGCGAGAATGTCACCGTGATGGGGTACCCGGGCGTGTCCGACCTGACGTACGCCGTCGTGAAGTCCAAGGATACCTTCAACAAGGAATCGCAGGCGCGAGTCGTGCCCGAAGTGACGCTGACGACGGGGACGATCGCGAAGGTCACGAAGTCCGCTGACTCCGAGGGTGTGGGCCCGATGAATTACTACACGCCGAGCGGCGATCGTTTTCAGTTGAACATCAATACGACCGGCGCCGGCAACAGCGGCGGCCCGCTGTTCGATGCACAGGGTCGTGTGATCGGCATCTTCTTCGCCGGTCGCTCCACCGACGCCTCGGTCACCTTCGCCGTGCCGATCAAATACGGCATGGAGCTGATGAACGTGGGTCCGACCGCACGCTGACAGAGTCCACGCACATGACTTCCGGCACCCCGACGCGGACCGCGATCGGTCCGTATCGCATCACGGGTTTTCTGGGTGCCGGCGGCATGGGCATGGTATGGCGCGCTGAACACCGGGACATTGGTCGCGACGTCGCGATCAAGCGTCTCTCGGAATCGGCCAGCGCCGGCATTCCGCTCGAACGCTTCCGCAACGAGGCGCGCCTGCACGGGACGCTCAATCATCCGCGCATCGCGCAGCTCTACGATTTCATCGAGGACGATGGCCTCCCGTGCATCGTGATGGAGTACGTCGCCGGTCCGACCATCGAGGAACAGCTGCGCGGCGGACCGATTCCGCTGCACACCGCCATCACGATTCTCGAGATGGTCTCCGACGCGGTCGGCTACCTGCACCAGCGCGGCATCATCCACCGCGACATCAAGCCGAGTAACGTCAAGCTGCGGCCCGATGGCTCGCCCGTGCTGCTCGACTTCGGCATCGCGCGCGCCGAGGGTGATCCGCGCCTCACGCGCACCGGCATGATCATCGGCTCGCCCCACACCATCGCGCCGGAGCAGTTCGAGGGTAAATCGCTCGACGGTCGCGCCGACATCTGGGCGCTCGGCGTGCTGTTCTACGAGATGGTCACCGGACGCCCGCCGTTCACCGGCGAATCGATCGCCGCGCTCGCGAGCGAGATCCTGCACTCCACACCGGTCCCGCCGAGCCATCGCCTCAAGCTGCTGCCCGCGCGAGTGGACTCGGTCGTGTCGCGCTGCATGCAGCGCGATCGTGCCGCCCGATTCCAGAACACCGGTGAACTCGTCGAGGCGCTGCGCGAATTGCGCCGCGTCACGCCGCCGACCGGCGAATCTCCGGCGCCGACGCAGCCGGGACCGTTCAGTCTCGCCAGCCTTCGTCGTCGCCTCGTTCCGGCAGCCATCGTGGTCGGCATCTTTTCCGCCGGCCTCGTCACGATGCGCGCGCTGACGCCCACACCGGCGCTGCCGAAGCCAGCGCACGATTCGACGCTCGTCGTCATACCGAACGTCGACGCTCCGGCCCAGGCCAACCAGCTCACCACGCGCATCAGTATCGTGGACGGCTCAGCTGATGTATTCATCGGCGGACGTCAGGTCGGTACCACGCCCTACGTTCATTCGGCGCCCGTCGGGACCAGCGTCACGCTGACTTTGCGCCGCGTGGGATTTCACGACGAAACGGTGACGTTCATCGTCAGCGACAACCAACGGGAGTACACACTCGTCATGCAGCGTGACGCCTCGGTGCCAGTGGCGCCGGCATTCCTCGGCCTGATCGGCTGGTTCCGCCGCCGCCGCAAGATGCCGCCCGCACCGGCTGCCATCGGTGGCGCCGGTGTCACGGGCGAGCGCGCGATCATCACGCCGCTCCGCTTCCGAGCCGCCGCGCGCACCGACGTCGGGTGCGTGCGCGACGGCAACGAGGATGCCGTGAGTGTCGTCTTCGTCCCGGAAGGCGGCGTCGTCGCCACACTCTGCGACGGTATGGGTGGTCACGCCGCCGGCGAGGTGGCGTCCGACCTCGCCATCAAGACAATCGTCGAACATGCCGCACAACTCGACACATCGGCGGCACTCGTCAGCGCCGTGGATGCCGCTAATCGCCGCATTCGACGTGCGATGTCCCGCGATCACGCGCTGCAGGGCATGGGCACGACCTGCGTCGTGTTACGCCTGCAGGGCCAATCGGCCCTCTGCGCGCACGTCGGTGACAGTCGCGCGTACCTCGTGCGGGACGGCGGCATCTATCGTCTCACCGAAGACCACTCGCACGTGCGCGACCTGGTGCGGGATGGTGCACTGGCCGATCAGGATGCGCGGCACCATCCGGACAAGAACGTGATCCTGCGCGCGCTGGGACCCGCCGAGCACGTGGAGGCGACCACGTTCGCGTCGCCGCTCCAGCTGCGGGCCGGCGATCGATTCCTGCTCTCGTCGGACGGCCTGCACGACCTGGCAGACGATCAGGAATTCCTGCCGGCGCTGGCCATCGACGATCCGGAAACGGCCTGTGGCGCACTCATCACACTGGCGCGCGATCGTGGTGCGCCGGACAACGTCACCGTCTGCATCGTGGACGTGCAGCCGATTCACGACGCACGCGTCGCGGAGACACGAGTGGTCGAGGCGCTCGCATGATCGGTACGCAGCTCGGCAACTATCGCGTCGTCTCCCGGTTGGGCGAGGGCGGCATGGGCACCGTGTATCGTGCGGTGGACACGATGCTCGATCGCGACGTCGCGCTCAAGGTGCTGCGTCCCGAACTGGCGCGGCAGGCGGCACTCGTCGAACGATTCCGCGCCGAGGCAGTTGCACTCGCGCGCCTGCGCCACGAGCACATCGCGGCACTGTACGGTCTCGACCGGCAGGGCGAGGAGTTCGTGATGGTGATGGAATACGTCAGTGGCGAGACGCTCGAATCGCGCCTCGCGCGCGAAGGAACGATGAACTGGCAGCAGGCCGTTCCGATCATGCGCGGCGTGCTCGAGGCGCTCGGTCACGCGCACGTGCGCGGCGTCGTGCATCGCGACATCAAGCCGGCGAACGTGATGGTCGACGGGGACGGCACGGTGAAGGTCATGGATTTCGGTATCGCACGCCTGATGGGAGAGAACCGCCAGACGCGCGCCGGTGTCGCGATCGGGACGCCCAGCTACATGGCACCGGAACAACTGCGGGGCGAGGACGTGGACGGGCGCACCGATCTCTACGCTGCCGGCGCGTTGCTCTTCGAATTGCTGACGGGTCGCGTGGCGTTCCAGGCCGACAGCGACTACTCGCTCATGATGCAGCAGCTGAACGAACCGCCGCCGGCGCCAAGCACCATCACCGGAGAAGTGCCGCGTGCGCTCGATGCGGCCGTGGCGCGTGCGATGGCCAAGAAGCCGGAGCAGCGCTTCGCCACCGCTGGTGAATTCTCGAAGGCGCTCGATGAAATAACGCCGGATGCATTTTCCGCCGAACCGATTCGTGACGTGGCCGCCGCGGCCGCCGCGGTCGTGGCGCGCGCGCCGCGCGACTGGCGGATCTACTTCATCGGCGCGTGCGTCATCGGTGCGGTCGGACTCGGTGCCGCGATCGTGACTGGCGACCCGCAGGTGCCGACCGGTGGCACGATATCGTCGGCAGCCGACAGCGCACGCATTCGCGATTCGCTCGCCGCGCTCGCGCCGCCGACCGTGACACCCGTGGTCACGAACACGCCGACCACCACATCCGGCTCGCAGATCGCCAGTGTCGGAGGCAGCGGTGTGCGCGAAGTCGTGCCCACCGAAACCGGCGTGTCGCCCACGCCCTCTCCAACGCCACGTGTGCCGACCGGATCGGGTGGCACAAGGAAGCCAGGCAGTTCGAAGCCGACGACTCCCGCAACGCCCTCGCCGCAGGTCCAGCTACCCGTCGTCGGGACGACGACGACGCCGGCCAAGGTCGAGCCGGCGCGTGATGCGGACGCCGGCGTCTCCGTCTCGCGTCGTGTGCAGGATCTCGCCGAACGCTGCGTGGCCGCGATTTCGTCCAACAACGCGAGTCGCGCGGCGAGCCTGCTGCGCGGAGATACCGGTGGCCTGATGTCGGCGATCAACGACGGTCGCATCGCCAGTGCCTCAGCCGGCAGCGTTGACGTCGATGCCGGCGATGGTCGCGGTGAAGGTCGATTCAGTGTGCGCATCTCGTGGCGCACAGCGTTCGGTGGCAACAAGTCCGCCACCGCGCGGTTGAGCGCCGAGGTCTCGCGGTCGGGCGATGGGTGGCGATCACTCGGATGTGCAGTGGAAAGCAGCGGCGGGATCAAGTAGTCGGCACGCTGCCGCGCATGAATCCCGAGTCCGTGCGTCACGTATATTCAGTGAAGACCACGCCCCGAGTCCGTGTCGGTGCGAGCGCGCCGAAAATGCCGCGCACTCGCATCGTCGGACGTCGTCCGGGTTTCGTTCGACATTACAAAACGAGCTCGACCATGGTTTTCCGCGTAGTGTGCAGGACCGCTGACCGATTCGGTCCGGGTCGCGTTCGCACACTTCCGATTCTCGCTGGTGTCGTCGCCGTGTTGATGAGTGTCACGGACACAGCGCAGGGGCAGGCGCCGACGCG
>JACMLX010000134.1 GCA_014379355.1 Gemmatimonadaceae bacterium | reverse complement strand
CAGCGTCGACTCGCACAACGCTGATCGATGCAACCGACGCACTCCGTGACCTCCGTGCGCTCCGCCTCCACGTCCGTTCCGATCTGGAACAGATGAATGAGGATCGTTAGGCTTGGGGCTTGGCTGTGCCACCCCACTAACGTCAGCGACCGTGACTCTGCATCTCCACAACGTTGTATCGATCGACGTGCGCCGATGCACATCGATGCTGGCACTGTTGCTCGTGCCTGCGCTGACGGACGCGCAGAAGCCGACCACGCGTCGGGCGCCGGCGACGCAACGGACGGTCGCGAAAGACACCACGAAGCGTACGCCGACTCCGCCGCGCACACCGCCGCGGCCGCCGGTCGTGCGCGGGCGGACGGCATCGGACAGCGCGGCCATCGCGTCACTCGATCGCGACTCGATCGGAGATTCGCGCTGGCCGGTGCGCACGCCAGCGTACGCAGCGGGCGCGCTGCTGCCCGGTCATCGCATCATCGCCTTCTATGGCAATCCGTTGTCGCGACGCATGGGTGTGCTTGGCGAGTACCAGCCCGACGACATGCTGCAGCGCCTCGATCGTGAGGTGGCAGCGTGGCGCGCAGCCGATCCGACGACGCCCGTGCTGCCGGCGCTGCACCTGATCGCGACGGTGGCGCAAGGCTCGGCCGGATCCGACGGGAAGTGGCGCGCGCGCATGGGGGATTCACTGGTCGCGAAGGTCATTCGCTGGGCCGAAACGCGCAACGCACTCGTGTTCCTCGACATCCAGGTCGCGAAGAGCACGATCCAGTCCGAGTTGCCGCCGCTCATGAAGTGGCTCGAGCGGCCGAACGTGCATCTCGGCATCGATCCGGAATTCTCGATGAAGGACGGCTCGAACCCGGGACGACGCGTCGGCACGTACGATGCGCGCGACATCAACTGGGTGCAGGATCAGCTGGCCGACCTGGTCAAGCGGAAGAATCTCCCACCGAAAATCCTCATCGTGCACCGCTACACGCGGCCGATGGTGACGAATTCGCGGAACATTCACTTCGATCCGAACGTGCAGGTGATCATGCACATGGATGGCTGGGGTACTCCGCCGGTGAAGATTTCGAGCTATCGGGCGTACATCCAGTCCGAACCCGTGCAATTCGCAGGCTTCAAGCTGTTCTACAAGAACGACGTGCGCGCCAGGTCGAAGATGATGGCGCCGGGCGAAGTGCTGCGGCTGTGGCCGAAGCCGATCTACATACAGTACCAGTAACCGAGACCTGAGGTCGAGACGCTCGGCGAGTGTCGACGCTCGCCGGTGCGCGAGCCAAATCGCGATCGCTCACGCATGGTGCCGCCGCGGCTGGCGACGAGACCGATGCACAACGCCACACTCGCTCACTGGACGCGTTTGTCCGCGATCACGACAGCGCGTCAAGCCGCTGCCCGGTCCAACATCAGCCAGCGCTACGGTCATTGTGGCACCGATACCGCCGCATACTTGCAGCTTACCGCCGGATTGAAGTCTGCGTAGAGGCCCGATGGGTTGCGGCGCCAGAGTGCCACGAAGATCGAGTAGCTCGGGAACGGTGCCGCACCGGGCGCGCGGCGATCCCGCAAAGGCTCCGATCCGAGCATCGGCACAACGCCGGGATTCGCGGCATCCCATGGCGCGGCAAGCACGACGAAATGCACGCCAACGAGCTTCATCTGACCATCCTCCTGCGGCTCGTAAAGCAGAATTTCAGGCTGCTTCGGATCGATGAGGCCGTCCAGTAAGGGGGTCTTTCGATAGAGCTGGCCGCGCGCACCCAACCCCACCGCGCTGAAGAAGCACGGGGTGATGAACGTGTAGCCGTCATTCACCGCCACTGACTCGCGTTGGTACTTCGCGGTGGCTGCAGCAATTTTCGCGAGCAGCAGCGCTTGCCGGATTCGCGAAGCGCCGGCGCCATTTGCGTCGATCGATGCCGAGGGAAGTGCGTCGTCCGGCAGGGGGGCAGTCGCAGCATCGCGGGCGCATCCCGCGAGCAGCACTACGATCGCAAGGGACAGGCTTGGTATTGAAGAACGTCGCATTGGGAACTCCGGGGTCGTTTCGTTGGCATCCACATCCGATCCCCCTATCACGAATTCAGAGCACGTAACGGCTCACGACCTCGGCTTGCACGCAAGTTCGCCACGGATATGATGCAATCATGGCTGCCCGACGTGGACCAGGCTCGCATCCCGACGACTCAGCTGCCGCGGACATCACCGAGCTCCTGCGTGCGTGGGGGCAGGGCGATCGCGCGGCATTGAATACGCTGGTGCCGCTGGTGTATGATCGGTTGCGGCAGATTGCGCGCCACCGGTTGCGCATCGCGCCAGGAGCAAGCGTGGATACGACCGGACTGGTACACGAAGCGTATCTGAAACTCGCGAACACGGAGCAGCTCCAACTCCGGGATCGCGGGCACTTTCTCGCGTTCGCATCACAA
The DNA here is from genome assembly GCA_014379355.1 of Gemmatimonadaceae bacterium. Lineage (GTDB taxonomy): Bacteria > Gemmatimonadota > Gemmatimonadetes > Gemmatimonadales > Gemmatimonadaceae > JACMLX01. Next base: position 12,435 of record JACMLX010000134.1, on the reverse strand, counting down.
GTGATGCGAAACGTGCTCACCGATCAGGCGCGTGCCCGGCAGGCCGCGAAGCGCGGGGGAATGTTCGAGCGCGTGACCCTCGTGGACGACATCACCTGGTTGGCCGATGACGAGATTGATGCCGTCTCATCGCTCGACGAGGCACTTGTGCGGCTTCAGAAAATCGCGCCACGCCAGGCGCAAATCCTCGAGCAGCGCTTCTTCGGCGGCCTCTCGCTCGAGGACACCGCCGTGGCCCTCGACGTGTCGCTGGCCACGGTGAAGCGTGAGCTTCGGTCCGCGCGCGCATGGCTTGCAGCGGACCTCGCCGGCGAACGACACTTTGCACCAGACGCATAGCGTCGCCACGACAGGGGCGCCATGGATGAGCAACGCTGGCGATCGATCTGCGCCGCATTCGACGAGGTGCTCGAGCTCGAGCGTGACGCGCAAGTCGAGTTCCTTGCAAGACTCAACACGACGGACTCGGCACTGTGTGCCTCGGTGGAGAAGTTGCTTGCGTACGACTCACTCGCGGATACCCGTGTCGGCGCACTGACCGACCTTCTTGAGCCGCGCGCGAATACACCGGATGCTCTTGCGCTCATTGGGCGAAACATTGCGCACTTCCGAATCATCGAGCCGATCGCATCGGGCGGCATGGGCGTCGTGTATCGTGCCCAAGACCTGCAGCTCCGTCGAGTCGTCGCGCTCAAGCTGCCGCTACCCGGGCAGCAGATCGAACCGGCGGCGCGCGCTCGCTTTCTGCGCGAAGGGCAGGCTGCGGGTCGGCTTGACCACCCGAATATCTGCACCATTCATGAGGTAGGCGAGAGCATCGACGGATACTTGTTCATCGCGATGACCCTGTACGATGGCGAGACGCTACGGCAGCGGCTCGATCGCGTCCGGACGCTGACGATCGCCGATGCGCTCGCGATCGCCCGCGACATCGCAATCGGCCTGACGGCCGCTCACGCGTCCGGCGTCGTTCATCGCGACCTCAAGCCGGCCAACGTCATGCTCGTCGCCGATGGGGGCGTACGGATACTTGACTTCGGCCTCGCGCACTCGCGAGACGCCACGCAGTCATTGACGTTCGCAAAGATGGGAACGGTATCGTACATGGCACCTGAGCAGGTGAGCGGTTCCACGGCTGACGCGCGCGTGGATCTGTGGTCGCTGGGTGTGATGCTCCACGAGATGCTGGTCGGCGAACGCCCTTTTGCAGGCGAGCATCCTGTTGCAGTCGCGCATGCCATTCTTCATGACCAACCGCCGCGACCTCGGCGTGTGCGACCCGAAGTGTCATGGCGCCTCGACGCACTCGTGCAGCGACTCCTTCAGAAGGCGGTCGACGCACGGCCAGCGTCCGCCACGACCGTGGTTACCGAGCTCGAAGCAATTATCGCTGGCGGGGCGGCGACGCTGTCGACTCGCGTTCGCGTGGGTGCACTCCGTGCGTTGCACCGCCAACGTCGCGTCCTGATGCTCGGCATGATCATGTGTGTCGGTGTGCTCGGCGTGCGCACCGCCGCTGTCCCTGGCGCGGTGAAGCCGGTACACGACGCCACGACAGCCAATCGTGACACGCGCGACGCGCAGGCATGGGAGTTTTACCACCGTGCGCAGATCTATGCCGCGCGCGGGCCGTCCGATGAGAACCTGAGCAGCGCTCGAGGACTCTATGAACGCGCGATCGCTCGAGACTCGACGTTCGCACTCGCACATGCACGATTGGCGGTCACACTCTTCACTATCGCCGGAAACCAGGAGGCCGAGGACTCCGGTCTCATTCAGCGCGTCCAACACGCGAGCCAGATGGCGGTCCGGCTTCGACCCGATCTTCCGGAAGCGCACCTCGCGCTCGGCTACCACTGGATCGCGCGCGGGCAGAACGCGCGCGCGCTCGAAGAATTGGAGCGTGCGGCAGCCGGCATGCCCAACAGCGCGGAACCGGCGATGCAGATGGCCATTGTGCATCGCCGCGAAGGTCGGTGGCGAGACGCAAAGCTCCAATTACAACGCGCGGCAGCCGCAGAACCAGCGAACGTGGACGTGTTGTTGCAACTGGCAACGACCCATCAGCGCATGCGCGAGTATGCGGAGGCCGTCGCGATCTGGGATCGCCTGATCGTTCTCGAACCGGACGCGCAGGAACACAAACTTACTCGTGGATACTTGTTCACTCGTTGGCGGGGCAATCCGGACACGCTGTCTGCGACGCTGGAACGGATTCCGGCGTCCTGGGACGAGGACGGCAAGGTCACCATGGCGCGCTTCCTGGTGGCGCGGCTGCGACGCCGACCGGCCGACGCACTGCTGGCACTGCAGCGATCGCGTGCAACGGTGATGCGAGATCCCTTCATCCATCGTCCCCGGACGCTGCTCGAAGGGCAGATTTGGTCAGACTTGGGCGATGCAAAGCGCGCGCGGGAGCGATTCGCGGCTGCGGTCACCGAGCTCGAACTTTCGATGTCCGCGAGCCCGCGCGACTACCGTATCCGTGTCGCGCTCGGTGAGGCATATGCCGGAGCGGGCCAGGGGCCGAAAGCGATCGCGGTGGCGCGACAGCTCGTCAGCGAAGCCGCGACAATGCAGAGCGTCACCCTCACAGGAGTGATGTTGTTGGGAGCCGCCGAGATCTATGCGCGCGCGGGCGCGACGTCCGACGCTATTGCGCTGCTCGACCGCCTGCTGGACATGAATTCGGGTCGTGAGGCCACCGTGCCGATTTTCCGCACCGATCCCACCTGGGATTCGTTGCGTGACGATCCCCGGTTCGGACAGATGTTGGAGCGCGAACGGACGCTCAACGATCGGTAGCGGAGCCGACGCATCTGCCCGCGGTAGGCCGCCACGCCTCACGGAATTGCATCAGCGGTCGTCATGCGCGTCAGCGCATCAAGGTGCTTGACGATCTCCGCCAGTTCGCGCTTGAGTGTCGCAAGTCGCGCGCTCGCATCACGTGGCACACGTTGATCCGCGCCGACCGTCATGCCGTACAGATACTCCAGCTGCGCGACGAGTTTCGGCGCCTGATAGCGACCGTCGGCCGTTTCCAGCGCGCGCACGATGTCCTCGGCTTCACGCGCCATCGGTGCGCCGCGCGATTGCATCTGCGTCCTCGTCTCGCGGGCGCGGGTGAGCGTTCGGCGCGCTTCCTCGATGGCTGCGCGCACATCAAGTTCGTGACGTTCCTGCGCAGCGAGCACTATATCGGTGATGCCGTCCGCCTTCACGCGTGGGTCGGCCTGCACCACCAGCGGTTGCGTGAGCGTGTCGCTGCCGACGATCAGGCGAACGCTGTAGCGGCCCGGTGCAACCATCGGTCCACGACCACCGGGCGTCGTGGCGTGCAGCAGGTCCCACGAAAAACGATTCTCGCCCACGTTGTCCGTGATCGCCGTCGCGCTCACTGCACCGCGACGTGGTGCGCGCATGGCCTGATCCGTCGTCGTACGGGCCGCCGCACCTGCCGTCGTGAACGTGCGAACCAGCGTGCCGAGCGCCGAGCGAATCTCGAGCACCGGGGGGGCGGCATGCTTTGCACCGAGCCAGAAGTCGATCGTCGCTGCCGCGCCAGGATACTCCGGATTGCCCGGCGCCGCCGGCGATGCCTGATGACGCCAGCGCGTCGCCACACGCGGTGCATGCAGCACGGCGCGCTTGCCGGTGCTGGCATCGGTGTATTGCACGAGCGGTGTCAGGTCGTCGAGAATCCAGAATCCGCGGCCCATCGTGGACAGCACGAGATCGCGACGCTGCAGCTTGATATCGGTGATCGGCACGACCGGCAGGTTCAGTTGCATCGGCGCCCATGACGCCCCGTCGTTGTTGCTGACATAAAAGCCGAACTCGGTGCCGAGGTAGAGCAGGCCCTGATGCTCGGGGTCCTCGCGCACGACACGCGTCGGGGTGTCATCGGGCACACCGTTCGTGCCTGTGGTGAGGCGCGTCCAGGTCCGGCCGTAGTCGGTGGTGCGGTAGGCGTACGGCTTGAAGTCGCCGAGCAGGTAGCGATACACTGCGATGTAGGCGGTGCCCTTGCGATGGCGGGAGACATCGATGTTCTGCACACGTCCGCCGGGTGGCAGATCGGGTGGTGTGACCTTCGTCCACGAGACGCCGTTGTTGCGCGTGACGAAGACCGGACCGTCGTTCGAGCCCGTCCAGATCACGCCGGGTTCGATGGATGATTCGCGAATCGCGTACAGCGTCGAGTAGAACTCCTCGCCCGTCACATCGCGCGTGATCGGGCCACCACTCACACCTTGTGTCTCCGGCGTGTTGGCCGTGAGGTCGGGCGACATCCGCTCCCACGTGACTCCGTCATCACGCGAGCGGTGCAGGAACTGCGAGCCGAAATACACGGTGCCTTTCACGTTCGGTGACACATCCATCGGCGACACGCGCTGGAATCGATAGATCAGGTCCTTCGGATCGTTGCCGTACAACGATTGCGCGCCGACCCAGGAATTCTGTTCCTGTCCTGTCACCATGTGCAGGCGCGAGAACTGTCCCTTGCACGCTCCGTACACGACATCCGCATTCCACGGGCTCGGCACGATCGGGCCGGTTTCGCAGCCGGGACCGGTCATCCAGTACTGCGCCGGCTGATCGGGCCGCACGCTGAACACCGGCAGCGACTGGACGATGACGGTCGTATTGTCCTGCTGCGCGCCATAGACGCGATAGGGATAGTGGTTGTCGAGGAACACCTGATACAGCTCGGACGTGCTCTGGTTGTACTGCGTGCTCCAGGTGCGCCCGCCATCGATCGACACGTTCGCACCACCGTCATTGGACTGGATCATGATGTCCGGATCGGTGGGATTGATCCAGATGTCGTGATTGTCGCCGTGCGGCGTGCTGACGGCCACGAAATTCCTCGCACCGTCGGTGCTCTTCCACATCGTTTCGTTCTGGACCCACACATTGTCGGCGTTGGTCGGATCGGCGTCGATGTTCGTGTAGTAGAACGGCCGCAGCAGCAGCGCGTTCATGGTCGACACCTGCGTCCACGACTCTCCCGCGTCGTCGGAGCGATACACACCGGCCTTCGGCTTCTCCGCCTCGATCAGCACGTACACACGACGCGGTGCGGCCGGTGACACGGCGATGTTCGACTTGCCGATGATTCCCGTCGGCAGTCCGCCGGCGAGTTTCGTCCAGGAACTGCCGCCATCGGTGGAGCGATAGATGCCGCCGTCGTCCTTGCTGCCGGAGATGATCGCCCACGGCCGGCGCACACCGCGCCATGCGGCGGCGTACAGGGTGCTCGGATCGTCCGGTTTCGCACTGAGGTCGGTGATGCCCGTCGAGTCATTCACGAAGAGCACCTTCTCCCAGCTCTGGCCACCGTTCGTCGTGCGATAGACGCCGCGCTCCTTGGAATTGCCGAACGGCAACCCCTGCGCGGCGACGAGCGCGATGTCCGGATTGGTCGGATTGACGACGATCGCCGCGATCTGTCCCACGTCGCGCAGGCCGAGAAATGTCCAGGTCTTTCCCGCGTCGGTCGAGCGATAGATGCCGCGTCCGACGATCACGTTCGACCGGATGCCATCCGATCCCGTGCCGGCCCACACCACATCCGGGTTCGACGGCGCGACGCGAATCGATCCGATCGAGCCCGTGGAGAAGAAGCCATCGGAGACGTTGAGCCAATTCTGGCCCGCGTCGATCGTCTTCCACACGCCACCGCCGGTTGCACCCATGTAGAACTCGAGCTTCCGCTGCGGTACGCCCGCGACCGTGGTGACGCGACCGCCGCGGAATGGGCCGATGTTGCGGAAGCGCAGCGTCTGCGTGGCGCGCGGATCGATGCCGCCAGCGGCCTGTGCGTGGAGTGTCGTGGCGAGCGTCGATCCGAGCAGAACGGCGCGAGTGATAAGTCGAAGCAAGGGCATGGCAGTCTGCGCAGGAGGAAGCGGGATGCCTGCAGTTTACAGCCGATTCGCGACGGGCGCGCGATACCGACGGCGAGCCTCGCATCGACGCGATGGATGCGTTGCACACGTGGGCCCATCCGGCGTGTGCAGCGATGCCCTAGAGTTGTCCGGTCGAGCCCCAACTCGCGAGCAGCGCCTGATATGCCGGATCGTTGTAACGATCGAGGCGAAACGCGGACGCATACGTCGGCTGCGGGCCGCCGGTGATCTGTGCCGCAAGGATTTCACCGCCGGCCGGCGACGCCATCAGGCCATAGCCCGACAGGGCGGCGTGCACGTAGGCACCGTCAACGGCGAGCGGCCCGATGAGTGGTCGATTCTCCTCAGTCTTCGTGTAGTAGCCGCCGTCCACGTACGTCGGTGGCAGTCGATCGAGATACTGCGCGAAGCCGGGTGCAAGACGGACCATGCCGCGCATCACCACTTCCGGATAGAACGCATCGTCCGGCAGCGGCAACACGGGCGTGGCGAAGCGGTGGGCGCTGTGATAGTCCCACAGCATCAACACGGTCTGGTTCTGGCGATACCCTTCCGGTCGCAGATGAATGCCGGCGGGCATCGGCTCCGTCAACCAGCGCGTCTCGTCGCTGGCCGCAAGCTCCTCGCGTTCGTCGTTGGACCACGACAGCGTCTGCGCGTCGTCGAGAATCACCAGGCCGGTGTTGCGATCCACGACGCCGAGCGTGTCCTCGAACGCCACTTTCAGGTGCATCTCGGAGAAGAGCGGCAGCTCGGCGCCCATGAGTTGCCCTACCTCCTTCGCGAAGGGTCCGGCACAGTTGATGAAACAGGGTGTCGCGATCCGGACCCGCGTGCCGTCCGCGCCGTCGACCGTCACCCCCTCGATGCGACCACCCTGCACATCGACGGCACTCACCCGACCCGACCGGAACGTCACGCCGGCCGCGCGCGCCTCATCGAAGAGATACATGCCAAGCTGCTGACCACTCATCCAGCCGCATCGACGCGTATGCAGCACGGCGACCACATCGGGCGCGAGGAACGGGAAGTGCATGCGGATGGCGTCGCGATCGAGAAAGAGATCGGCGCCGGTCGGGTGGTCGCGATAGCCGGTATGCGCACTCGCCTGATACGTCAGCGCGTCTGCACGGCTGCGATACACGCGCAGCGCGCCGGCACCTTGCGCGACAGCGGTCTCAGCGTCGGCCATGAATCGCGCCGCGGTCGTCGCATTGGCCGTTGCGTACACGTAGCCGCGGCGATTGAGCAGGAATCGGTTGTCGCTCACGTCGGCCCAGTGTTCGAGCAGGTCGATGCTGCGGTTCATCAGGCGCACCATCGCGTCGTCGGGGCCCGGCCACCAGTTGCGATAGGCTTCCGTGGACTTGTCGCTGGTGAGCGTCAGCGGCGAGCGTTCATCCACCAGTGTGACGTTCGAAACGCCGCGCATCGCCAGTGCGTGTGCGGTGGCGATTCCCGCGATTCCGGCGCCGCAGATCACGACGTCACTGGTACGGTGCATGGCGGGAACATTAGCGGAGTGGGCGCGGTCTACGGAAAGGCGGGGCCCTGTGCTACACTCCTGAACCAGCCGATTCGTCGCCTCTCGATACAGTCTGCCATGACTCTCACTCGTCGCTCGCGCCTCCTTCATGTGCTGCCCCTCGCGCTCCTCAGCGCGTGCGGCAATTCGACGGGCAAGTCGGACCCACTGCCGAACGATCCGGGGCCAGGCACCGTGCCGACGCTCTCGCGCGTCACCGTCATGACGGGCCTCAGCAATCCGTGGGATGTGGCGTTCAGTGCGAATGGCACGATGTTCTTCACGGAACGCTGCGCGGGACTGTCGGTGCGGTTCGCCGACGGGACTGTGACGCGACTCTTCGGCACGAATGGTTCGTCACTCGTGGCCTCCGATCTGTCGTGCGAAGGGCAGAGCGGCATGAACGGCGTGGCGCTCGATCCGGCGTTCGCGTCCAATCGTCGGCTCTACGTCTACATGGCGTCGACGCTCAGCTCCCCGCGCACGAATCGTGTGGTGCGCCTGATCCTTGGCACCGATCTGAAGACAGCCAGTCAGCGTACGGACATCATCACCGACATTCCGTTCAAGCATGTCGGCACGGCAAACGGCGGCGCCGGTGCACATAGCGGCGGGCGGATCCGTTTCGGTCCGGACGGACTGCTCTACGTCACCACCGGCGACAATCACAATCGCCTTCTTCCGCAGAGCCCGACGCTGCTCGGCGGCAAGGTGCTGCGAGTGACCGCCGACGGCGCCGCCGCCTCGGGGAACAACGCGCCATCCGGCTTCGATCGTCGCGTATTCACGTTCGGTCACCGCAACGTGCAGGGCATCAGCTTTCGCCCGGGCACCGGGCAGCCGTTCACCGGCGAGCATGGACCGAACCACACCGACGAAGTGACGGCACTCGTGAATGGCGGAAACGCCGGGTGGGATCCGCAGAATCGGTCTGCCTTGAACTGTCCCGACGGCTACTGTGGCTATTCCGGCAACCCCAGCACGATGCCGATGACCGACGTGGCGCGATTCCCCGATGCGATGCGCGCTGCGTGGATCAACAACGGTGCCTCGCAGGGCATGGGGCCGGTCGAATTCCTGTCCGGCACACAATGGGGCATCTGGAACGGGCGTCTCGCCGTCGGCCTGATGGGCGGTTCACGCGTTGAAATCCTGGATCTCGACACGTCCGGCAGCAGCACGAGCAATACCAACTCCGGCTTGCCGTCAGTGCGATACCGGTCGCTGGTCCAGGGGCCGGACGGCAATCTCTACGCGGTCACGGACTCGGGCGAGATCTGGAAGGTGACGCCGAGTATCTAGCGCGTCGTCGCCCGATGCCGAACCGACGGCTTCAGAATACCGCGTGGTCACCGCGTTCCGGACCGGTGCCGCCGCGCACGACAATCTCGTAGTACGCGAACAGTGTCTGCGTGCCGGTTTCCGGCGTGGCGTCCGCATCGTACCTGCCCGTGACCGGATCGAGCACGAGCATCGATTCCGTGGCGTAGTACCGCCCGATACGCGCCAACTCGGCCTTCTCCGCGAGTGCCGGGACCACTCGGCCGAGCGTGCCGAGGACACCGATGATGACATCGAGCATCACGACCGGGACGCGTGTGAATGCCGGAGACTGACCGAGCAGCGCGGCAAGCTGGTCGCCCTGCTGCTTCGGTGTGATGGCGGGACCGGGGCCTCCGATCGGCAACACTCGGTTGTGGCGTGACGCGTCGTCGAGGCAATCCGCGAGATACGCGCCGAGGTCATCGTCGCTGACCGGCTTGCAGGCGGTCAGTGCCCCATCACCGAAGACGAGGAACGGTTTGCCGTTGCGCACGCGCTCGATCTGACCCGACAGCGACTTGAAGAATGCCGTGGCACGGACGATCGAATATGTGACACCCGATTCGATCAATGTCTTCTCGAACGCGAGCTTCGCGTGCTGAAACGCGAGCAGCGGTTTCTGCACGCAGATGGCCGACAGCAGCACCATCTGCGTCACACCCGCCCGTTGCGCGGCGGCAAGTGCGGTCACGTGCGCCTGATGATCAATCGCCCACGCGTCTTTTGGTGTGCCCGTGCGCGACGCGAGGCAGGAGACGACGGCATCGAAGCGTTCACCCTGGAATCCGTCCCGTGACAGCGATGCGGGATCGCTGACGTCACCGTATCGGATCGTCGCACCGTCCAGCGGTGCACTGCGTGTGTCCGCGGCCGACGCGTCGCGCGAAGTCGAGCGCGGCCGAACGAAACACACCACCTCATGTCCGCGATCGAGCAATGCGCGCACCGTCGCACGGCCGATGGTGCCGGTGGCACCGAGCATGAAGATGCGACGGGGATGTGGCGACGGCACGAGTGGGTTGGCGCGCGTCGGTTCGCTCACGGCCCCGTCATCGCGGCTCGCCAGCGGTGCGTGTGCTGCGCAGCAGCAAGGCCTCGACGGCATCGGCGAAGTTCGATGCTGCGACCGCATGGGTGCGGAAATAAAGCGACGGTTCGATCATCTCGAGTTCCTTGAGCGCCAGCGAGCCGTCATCCAACCGCTCGAGGTCGACGCGTGCCTGGAATGGGGTCGGCGAGACGGCGCGAACCACCCTCTCGGCGGTGCGTCGTATCTCGTCGGTGATCGGCACAGACGTGATGGTCCCGCCGTGCTCTTCCTGCACGCGGAAGTCACCGGATTGCGGCACCTTCCGCACGGCGTGACTGAACTGGCCATCGAAGCAGAACACCGACACTTCCCCGTCCGTGATCACCGAGTGGACGAAGGGCTGCGCAAACCAGGATCGACTCGCGAACGTGCGAACCAGCTCGTCAAGTCGGGTGTCGCTGAGCGGTGCGCGGAGGCGGAAGGTGTCGAGCGCATTGGCACTCACGACCGGCTTGACGACGATCTCGTCGCTGCCGAGTTGTGCAAAGACTCCGGTGAACGCCGCCGCCGTTCCGCCGTTGCGCCACAGGCTCCGCACGATCGGGACGCCGCGTGCCTCGAGCTCCTCGAGGTAGCGCTTGTCGAGATTCCAGACGATCAGGTCACGCGCGTTGACGAGGAGCGTGACGGCCTCGATGCGCGCGAGCGTCTCGAGAAATTCATCCACGCGCAGGTGATAATCCCATGTCGTGCGCACGATCACGACATCGAAGCTGCTCCAGTCCACGGTGCTGTCGGACCACGGGATTTCCCTGGCGTCGATCCCGCGCGCGAGCAATTCCGCGACCACGAGTTCGTCGTCGATGACGTAGCCGGTCCGATCCTCGAGCGTCAGCAGGGCGATGCGTGGCATGCGGACAATCGTACTAGGGAAGCTCTGCACAAGTGGGATGGGCCGCGCGGAAGGTGGTGGCATGCCAATCAAGGCGCGCGAGGAAGGCGTACGTCCGTACGCCGCCCGAGGGCAACGCCGAGTGGCACGTCACCACGTTCCGCCCTGCGGGTTGTGGGTGGTGTGGGGGCAGCCGCGGCGTTGCCCTTCCGTGCCGTAGCGCCGCTACGGCGTGGTCGGGCGCCTGGCGGATGCCCCCACAGCACCACAACGCGGCCCATCCGACTTGTGCAGAGCTTCCCTCACGACGCGCGCGGCCCTGAACCCCCTTCGGTCTTCCGCAGCTCGCGCAGACGTGCTTCCGCGACGGCGAGATCGATGCCCGGTGCAACTTCATCGTCACTCATCCCGAGAATTTCGCGTGCACGCGCCACCACCGGTGCACCACCCGGCGCCAGTTCACCGAACACGATCTCGGCGCGGCGACAGAGGCGTTCCTCGTCGGCCATGTTGGTGTAGCGACGATTGACGCGCATCGCGGTGACGCGTGCATGCACACCCTCGTGCAGGATGGTGGCCGCCACCTGCGCCAACGTGAACGTCGGGTTGACGACGAAGGTGGTGTCGATGACCATGATGCGTGTGTCGTGGAAGAACACGCCGCGATTCGGCCAGCGCTTCACCCAGATGCACATCACATCGCGGCGCAGGCGTCGCAGGTTGTGCGGCATGTGGCGCCCGATCAGTGCAAGCGCCTCACCGAGTCGCGCTTCGAGCTGCGTATTGTCGATGTCCGGTCGTTCGTTGAGGAACCACACCGGCACGCCATCGACGACCCGCTTCACTGAGCGGTGGGCATCGTAGCGATCGCGGAAAGCCGGAGGCAGCAGGTCGCGGAGCATGGTTCAAAGGTGTACGGATTCCAGCGCGCGCGCCGGGTTATTTCTCCTCCCACCCCGTATCGAGGAGGATCTTCCATGCCCCATCGGACTGTTTGCGCCAGAGCGTCAGATAGCGGCCGCGCGACAGTGTGTCGATGCGGGTGCTGCGGCGCACCATGGCATACCGCCCGACGGTCACGCCCGTCACGCGATCGGCGTACGCGACGGCGTCGGTAGGCTCCCAGACCAGCAGTCTGGAGGGGTCGGCGAAGATGGTCTTGTCATTCGCGGCCACCGGCACCACGCCACGCAGCAGGATCAGGCCGCCGTTCCCCGGCTTGGCGACATCGTTGGCGAGTCGCGCATTCCACGCGGGCGCCCCGCTGTCGGCCACGGCACGCGCGAACTCGCGATCCGCAGCGAACAGCTGGTCCTGCAGGTCGCGGTCATCCGGCAGCGGCTTTGGCGGCAGCGACTTCGGAACGCAGGCGATACATGCGACAACGGCGAAGATCATCGGAATCCGCATGGTGCTCCGTATGGGCTGTCTCCCAAGATACCTCGCGCGTCCTGATCGGGTCCGTTCTTCGTGTTGCTTCTGAACTGCGGACTCGCACGGAGCCGCAGAGCCACAGGAGGTTCTGCGGCGATACACACACTTTTCACGCGGGGCCCGCGGGGAACGCGGGGAAGTGCAACTGCAAAATGCTTTGGGAACGGCGTCTCGCGGGCGCAGTTCCAACAGCACTGGTTGTTCCGTAAGCTTCCCCGTCAAGCACACAATTGAAAGTGAGACAGGTCAGCTGAAGTGGATCTCGGCAAGAATGTGAGGGGCGGGACGCTGCCGAGGGAATCGTGGGTCCGCTCCGTGT
>JACMLX010000133.1 GCA_014379355.1 Gemmatimonadaceae bacterium | reverse complement strand
TCGGCAAGGGCATCGGCATCTGGGGCATCAACCATCCGGTCGGATGGGGCATGGACATCATCAACTTCGTCTGGTGGATCGGCATCGGTCACGCCGGCACGTTGATCTCGGCCATCCTGTTGTTGCTCCGCCAGGATTGGCGTACGTCGATCAATCGCTTCGCCGAGGCCATGACGCTGTTCGCGGTTGCCTCGGCGGGCTTGTATCCGGCGCTGCACACAGGCCGTCCGTGGTTCGACTACTGGCTGTTCCCGTATCCGAACACGATGGGACTGTGGCCGCAGTTCCGCAGCCCTCTGATGTGGGACGTGTTCGCGGTCTCGACGTACGCAACGGTCTCGGCGCTGTTCTGGTACGTCGGCCTGATCCCCGATCTGGCCACGCTGCGCGATCGCGCCACGAAGCTGTGGGTGAAGCGCGCGTATGGCGCGTTCGCCCTCGGCTGGCGCGGTTCGGCGAAGCACTGGTATCGCTACGAGCACGCCTACCTGCTGCTGGCCGGTCTCTCGACGCCGCTGGTGCTCTCGGTGCACACCATCGTCTCGTTCGACTTCGCGGTCGCGCAGCTGCCCGGATGGCATGCGACGTTCTTCCCGCCGTACTTTGTCGCGGGCGCCGTGTTCGCGGGCTTCGCGATGGTGCTGACGCTGGCCATCCCGGCCAGGAAGTTCTTCAAGCTCGAAGACTTCATCACCCTGCGTCACCTCGAGAACATGGGCAAGATCCTGCTCGCGACGGGGATGATCGTGGTCTATGCGTACGCGATGGAGTGGTTCTACGGGATCTATTCGGGGAACGTCTTCGAGACGTACATGCTGAAGAACCGCGCTACCGGCCCGTACGCGAAGATGTACGTGGCGCTCTGGATCTGCAACGGGCTCGCGCCGCAGCTGATGTGGATGAAGCGCTTCCGCACGTCGCCGTTCTGGCTGTTCGTGGTGGCCATGTTCGTCAACGTCGGCATGTGGCTGGAGCGCTTCGTGATCATCCCGGCGTCGCTGCACCGCGACTTCCTGCCGTCGTCGTGGGGCATGTACCACGGCACGATCTGGGACTGGAGCTTCTTCATCGGATCGATCGGACTGTTCTTCGCCCTGCTGTTCCTGTTCGTGCGGTTCCTGCCGATGATCTCGATCTTCGAGATGCGCACGCTGCTGCCCGAGGCACAGGCGCACACCGAGCACGGCACCGACGGCGTGGAGGAGCACTGAGCCATGGCCATCGGAAAAATCAAGGAAGGTCTCTACGGCGTGATCGCCGAGTTCAACGATCCGCAGACGCTGCTGGACGCGGCGAACGCGGTGCGGGAAGAGGGCTACACGTCCACCGACGCGTTCTCGCCGTTCCCGATCCACGGACTGGCCGAGGCGGTCGGCTTCCACAAGACGCAGCTCTCCACGATCGTCCTCGGCATGGGCGTCCTCGGCGGCGCTGGCGGCTTCTTCATGCAGTGGTACGCGAGCGTGATCAGCTATCCCCTGAACATCGGCGGCAAGCCGCTGAACTCGTGGCCGGCCTGGATCCCGATCACGTTCGAGTGCACGATCCTGCTGGCCGCGCTCGGAGCGGTGTTCGGCATGCTCGCGCTCAACGGACTGCCGATGCCCTATCACCCCGTCTTCAACGTGCGCCGCTTCGACTCCGCGTCGCGCGACAAGTTCTTCCTCGTCATCCAGGCGCGCGACCCGAAGTTCAGGCTCGAAGAGGCTCGCCGGTTCCTGCAGACGCTGGGTCCCCGTGAGGTCACTGATGTCCACTGGTAAGGTTGCGCGTTTCGCGATTCTCGTCGCGTTGCTCGCGACGCTCGGCTGCCGCCAGAAGATGGCCAATCAGCCGCGCTATGACCCGCTCGAGACGAGCGACTTCTTCGCGGACGGCATGTCGGCGCGTCCGCGCGTGGCCGGAACCGTCGCGCGCGGCGAGCTCTCCACCGATCCTTTCTTCGACACCGGCAAGATCAACAACGCGCTGGCGGACGGGTATCCGTTTGCCGTCACGCGCGAAGTCATCGACCGCGGGCATCAGCGCTATGACATCTACTGCTCCCAGTGCCACGGCCGCATCGGCGACGGCAAGGGGATGATCCCGGCGCGCGGGTACCGGCAGCCGCCGTCGTTCCACACGCAGGCCGTTCGCACCGCCACCACAGGACACATTTTCGACGTGATGACCAATGGATTCGGCGCAATGCCGCCGTACGGAACGATGATTCCGACGCGCGACCGCTGGGCGATCGTCGCCTACAT
>JACMLX010000132.1 GCA_014379355.1 Gemmatimonadaceae bacterium | reverse complement strand
GCATGTCACTCGCGAAGACCCTGGCGCGATGAAGGCATCGGCGCCTCCGAACGCGGTCCGCAATCTGAACTGACTTTTTTGGGCGAGGAGCGCACGGAGCTCACGGAGTGCGTCGCTTGCCACCATTCACGCCAGACGTACGATCTCTGACTTTTTGTGGGATAGGCCGGGGAGGCCGGAGAGCGCGTGCGGTGCGACGCTCAGCGAAGCGCCAGACATCGCTGACTTTCCTTGGAACTGCTGTTCACAAAAATCATCGGTGCGCGATGGGCAGAGCGTCGCGACTCGCACCCTCCGTGCGCTCCGTGCGCTCCCTACCCAATGCAGTTGCGGCGGTTCGCGATGAACGAAGTCTCGAGTGACACGCACTCTCCGGCCTCCCCGACCTATCCACCCAATGCAGTTCAGAGAGACCTCAAGCCCCCACCCGAAACCCCGCCGCGTACAGAATCCCGAGCGCCGTCTTCGCGTCCTTGATCGTCCCGTCCTGCACCATCGAAAGCGCACGCGTCAACGGCATCACCTCCACCGTGATGAACTCGTCCGCTTCGCGCGCCGATTCACCGCGCGTGAGATCGAAGGCGAGAAAGAGATGGATCTTCTCGTCCGTGAATCCGGGCGTCGTGAACATGGTGTGCATGTGTTCCACGGTGCCCGCGGTGCAGCCCGTTTCTTCCTGCAGCTCGCGGCGCGCGCACGTCTCCGGAGACTCACCAGGATCGAGTCGCCCCGCCGGAATTTCATACAGGAATTCGAGCGCCGCGTACCGGTATTGCTTGATCAGCATGATCTGCGGATCGGCGCCGCGCGGATCACTCAGGAACGGCACGATCGCGCTCGCCCCTGGGTGACGCACCATCTCCAGTTCGCCTTCCGATCCATCCGGAAAGCGCACCGTATCGATGTCGAGATTGATGATGCGACCCGTGTAGGCGCGGCGTGTCGAGACCTGCCCTGGTTCGATGGGCATCGCGTCAGGTACCCAGTGTGTCTGCAGCGTCAGTCACCGTCACGTCGCCGATGCCGAGTGCGGCCAGCGGATCACTGATCACCGACGGATCACCGACGGCCACCACCTGCAGTTTCGCCGGATCGAAGTACTTCTGCGCCACGCTCAATATCTCGTCCGCAGTCACCGCACGGATGTTCGCGCGATACGTGTCGTAGTAGTCGGCCGGCAGTTCGTAGATCGCCTGCGATGCCAGCGCCGATGCGATCGCACGCGTGGTCTCGAAACGGATCGGGAAGACACCATCCATGTAGCTGATCGCCAGCGACAACTCCTCCGGCTTTACCGGCTCGGCGCGAATTCGATCGAACTCGTTCAGGATTTCGCGCACTGCGGCCGCCGTGACATCACTCTGCACGGCGGCATCCATCGAGAACGGTCCCGCCCATCGACGCCAGTCCACACCGCTGTGTGCACCGTACGTATACGCGTGCTCCTCGCGCAGATTGAGGTTCAGGCGACTCGAGAACAACCCGCCGAGTATCGCGTTGCAGAGCACGAGCGGGAAATAGTCCGGCGTCAGGCGCGGCGGACCCGCGTGCCCGACACGCAATTCACTCTGTGGCGCATCGGCCTTGCGCACGATGTGGATCCCACGCGGCGCAACGAGTGATGTGTCGGGACGTGCACTCGCCGGCGGCTTCGTTCCAGTCCAGCTGCCCAGCACGCGAGACACCATCGCGATGCCCTCGTCGATCGAAACATCACCGACGAGAACCACCGTCGTCGCGTACGGCGAGTATCGCTGCGCGTAGAACGCCTTCACGGCATCGAGCGTCAGCCCCTTCACCGAGTGTTCGGTCCCGCCGTCCGGCTTCGCATACCGCGCACCCGGCGCATAGATCGATTGTGCGAACGCTTCATCTGCCAGCGACCGCGGTTCACTGCGCTGCTGCAGCAGATCCGCGAGACGCTCGGTGCGCAATCGCTGGAATTCGTCGTCAGGCAGTGCCGGTTCGGTCAGCACGCGCGCCAGCAATGTGATGGCGTCCGGCAATCGCGACGACAGCGTCGTGAGTTTCACGACGCTCGAATCCCAGTCGGCGCCCGCATCCAGCGTGCTGCCCATCAGCTCCACCAGCTCCGCCAAGGCCGCGCCGGTGAGATTGCCCGTGCCTTCCGTCAGCAGGCTCGCGGTGAGTTGTGCGACACCCTCCTGACCCACCGGATCCGCCACCGAACCCGCATCGACGAGTGCCAGCACTGTCAACAGCGGCAGCTTGCGCACCGGTGCGACGACGACGCGCAGCCCGTTCGGTAGTGTCGCCGACGAGAACTTCGGAAATGCATAGTCGCGAGGCGCGCCTGGCGTCGGCCGCACCGACATGTCGAGGGCGGTCACGCGGCTGCCTCCACCGCCGCGACGCGCGGCACATAGAGCAGCGTTGCGCGGTTGTCTCGCGTGCACCACTCCTTCGCGAATGCCGTCACTTCCGCCGCCGTCACGCGCTGATACCGTGACGGCTGTTCGTTCACGAGCGCCGGGTCACCGAAGTACGTCGCATACTTCGACAGGGTGTCCGCACGATCCTGCGCACTCTGCAGCGATGACACGAAGTCCGTCTCGATCAGCGCCAGCGCTCGCGCGACTTCCGGGTCGCTCACCCCATCGCGTGCGAACACATCCAACTCGGTGTGCACGGCGTCCTCGAGTCGATCCGACGTCACATCGCCGTTCGCCGTGACATCGACGACCAGCAGGTCGGCGCCTTTCGTCAGGTCGAACGTGTAGGCGCTCGCATCGGCGCCGATCTGCTGCTCACGCACCAGCTTGCGATACAATCGGCTTCCCTTGCGCATGCCGAGCACCGCACCGGCGACGCTGGCGGCGTACCAGGCCTCGCTGCCGGCGGGCGGAATGCGCATCGCGACGATCGCGCGCGGCAGCTGCACATCGTCGTCCACCACCTCGCGCATCGTGTGATCGAAGCGCGCGGGCACGGCGAAATCCGGACGACCCGGAGGACTCGGATTGCGCGGGATGGCGCCGAAGTATTCGCGGACGAGTGCCCGCGCCTCGATCGGATCGAAATCGCCGGCGATCGTCAGCACCGCGTTGTCGGGCGTGTACCAGGTCGCGAAGAACTCGGCCACGTCTTCCAGCGACGCCTCGCTCAGATGCTCCATCGACCCGATGAGCGAGTGATGATACGGATGCGTCGGCGGGAACGTCAGCGCGGGCAGTCTTTCCCACCACGTGCCGTACGGCTGGTTGTCGACGCTCCAGCGGCGCTCGTTCTTCACGACATCGCGCTGCGTGTCGAGCTTCTGTTGCGTCATCGCCGGCAACAGGCTCCCCATCCGATCCGCCTCGAGCCACAACGCCAGCGCCAGCTGATTGCTCGGCACCGTCTCGAAATAGTTCGTGCGATCGAGCCAGGTGGAGCCGTTCAGTGTGCCGCCGGCGCGCTGCACCAGCTCGAAGTGTTCATTGGCCTCGACGTTCGCCGAGCCCTGAAAGAGCATGTGCTCGAACAGGTGGGCGAAGCCGGTGCGGCCCTCCCGTTCATTGGCGCTGCCCACGTGGTACCAGAGATTCACCGCCACCAGCGGGGCGACATGGTCCTCGGAATACGTGACGCGCAATCCATTCGCGAGCGTTTCTGTCTCGATCGGTATCTGCATATGGAGGAAAAGATACCGCCCCACGACACCGAAGTGCCGCAGGGCGATATCGCTGACGTGTGGCAGCCGCTGAAAGCGGGCTGCTCAGCACTCGTCGATCGAGCGACGCGTATTTTGCGTCCTGCCAAGGCGGAGACCGCAGCAATACCGCGAGGTATTGCGAGGATCGACAACGCCGGCAGGGCGCAAAAGCCGCGAGCTCACGTTCTCCCTGCATGCCGAGGTGCATGCAGGGCCGGGGAGGCCAGAATCCTGATGTCGAATCAGTACCCTGGGTCGCGCGCCCACCCCGAAGATCCACCCAGACTCAGACCGGCCCGCATCACGAACGCGCCGCCTTCCGCGCGTGTATCGTCCGCGATACGCTTGCCGGCCCGCAGGAACTGGTATCCACCCGTGAGATTCAGCTGCACGCCCCTGGCCAGATAGATCATCGAGCCGAGGCCGCCGCCGAGCTGTGTCACATTCGACTTGTATTCATCTCCGCCGATGGTCTCAGCGCGCTCGAGCAGGCCGCCGCGCCCGTACAGGTAGGGCGTGAAATTCGAGGCGGCGAGCGGCAGTGCGAGACGCGGTTCGACGAAGAAACCGGAGATCGTTGCCTGGCGCGGCAGGCCACCTTCCGGCGCGGTGCCGATGATGTCATGCCACGAGCGCTGATAACCAGCGGAGATCGCGAGGTTGCTGATGCCGACCGTGAACTGCGCCTCCGCGCCGCGTCCATCGTTCAGGTCGGAGAAAACGTTGCCTCGCAGCGCCTGATAATTGGCGGCGGCTTCGATGGTGAACATCGGTGCCTGCCGCTGCTGCGCCATCACCGGCGCGGCGGTCGTGAACACGGCTGCTGATGCGAGGGCAACACGACGAATCGACATTGGGGAGCTCCAGTTGAGATCACCAGCAGAGGCGCGACCCTCGCTGCGTGTTCCCTCTCAGAGCATTGTCGATGCCGCATGGAACACAGCGGCAAGCGGTTGTCGACAAACGACTTACAAAAACTCCCGACGCCTTCGTGTCCTATCCGGGTGACAGCGCCGTGTCACAAACCGCGAGCAATTCGGGCTCAGGTTCGCACTCGCACTGCACTGGGTCGATAGGTCGGAGAGCCCGGAGAGTGCGCCGCGCTCGCGGCTTCTCACACCGCGCGCCGTCGCCAACTGCTTGGAGTCTGAGCGCACCGAGCGCACGGAGGGCGCGCCACGCCACGGTCGGCCAATCGCGCGCCGAAGCTTTTTTGGGAACAGCAGTTCCAACAAAAAGTCAGCGATGGTGCGCCGGGCGCCGTCCGTTGCCACCAGCGCACTCCCCGACCTCTCCGGCCTTTGCATTCAAAAAAGTCAGCGATGCCTCGAGCGCCGACGATCGCTGCAAGCGACGCACTCCGTGACCTCCGTGCGCTCCGCTTCAAAAGCTCTTTATCCTCGTCAGCCCCTACAGCTCCGCCGTCGGATTCCGCCGCAGCTCCTTGGGCAGTCCTTCGAACAACGGACTGAGTTCGGCCGCGCGTTCGAGGCTCGTGACGAAGGTCACGCCTGGCAGGCTCACGACGAGCAGGGAGTTCACGCCGTACACCACGACACGACCGGATTCGGTGTGCACGACGTTCGATTCCGCGTCGACCATCAGCGCCTCACCGATCACGCCGTTCCCGGTGTCATCGAGCTCGCGCACGCGACGCAGACAGGCCCAGGTCCCGACATCGTCCCAGCCGAACGACGACGGCACGCAGATCAGGTTTTCGATGCGCTCCAGCAATCCGCGCTCGATCGACACCGACTGTACCATGCCGAAGAACCGATCGACCTTGCCCGATGCGAGGTAGGCGAGGCCGTCCTGCAACTCCGATGTGTTGGCTTCGAGTGCGTCGAGCACCGCCCCGGCCTGCCAGCAGTAGATGCCCGTGTTCCACATCGCCCCGTGGGCGATGAACTCCTCCGCCTGCATCGGACCGGGCTTCTCGACGAACCGTTCGACCACGCACGAGCCGCCCTTGGCCATGGGAATGCCCGGTTCCAGTTCGGCGCCGCCGAGCATGTATCCGAAACCCGTGTCGGGCCGGGTCGGGCGGGTACCAATGGCCACCAGCGCAGTCTCGTCCTTCGCCGCGTAGCCGGCGGCGCGTCGGATCGACTGGCGGAATTCATCCTCGTACTGCGCCGACAGATCGGCGTGGATGGCGCAGAAGACCGTGCTGCGTCCGGTGCGGTTGATGATTTCCTGTGCGCCCCACGCCAGCGCTGCCGCAGTGCCCAGCGGACGCGGCTCAACCAGCAGGTTCTTCTCCGGGAGCTCCGGAATCGCGGCATGGATGGCGTCGGCGATGTCGGCACTCGTCAGCACCAGTGTGCGCGACGCCGGCACCATCGGCTGGAGACGACGCAACGTATCGGCGATCAATGGCCGCTCACCGACCAATCGGAGCAACGGCTTCGGACGTTCAGGGGTGCTCAGGGGCCAGAAGCGCGACCCGATGCCGCCGGCGAACACCACCGCCCAGAGCGCGATGTCCGTCTCCGCCTCGTCCTCGGTCTCGGGCTGTTCCTGCGGCAGCCCGAGCATCGCATCGTCATAGGTCGTGCTGATGATGCCGGGCATCCCGTGTCCGGGCTGGCCTGGCAATGACGAATGCGGTGTGTCTGCCATGGTGGTGGCTCCTGGCGCGGATTCGGGCGAAACTCGACGCGGCCGCTCAACTCGGCGTCCGCGCGACGGCGAATGAAAGCGCACCACGGCCCGCGGGACCAGTCCGTCTGCCGGCGCCTGCACGCAAAAGCGCCCGACCCGCGGGTGGCGGGTCGGGCGCTTCGAATTGCGACGAACGAGCGATCAGGGCTTGAACATGATGCCGAACGACAGCGGGATGATGCGAGCCGAGCCACCGTTCCCGAAGATGTTGTGGAATCGGCCTTCAGCGAAGGCATCGAAGCCAGCCAGCTTGAAGGTCACGCCACCGCCACCGTTCACACCGAACTGCGTCCCGAAATTCCGGTTGCCGGAATAGATGCCGGCGCCACCGATGATGTAAGGCACGAACGTCGCATCCTTCGCCCCTTCGAAGTTGTAGACCACGTTGCCGTTCACGGTGAACAAGGTCAGTGACGGATTGCTGCCGGAAATGCCGCCGGAGCTGACCGTCTTGCCGCCGAGCGTCCACAGTCCGGCATCGCCGCGCAGACCGAGCGGAAACGAGCTCGGCTTTGCGCTGGCGTGCGCCTGAAGATTGAAGCCCGTGCTGAAGCCGTTGCCGATGTCGCCGATCGGAAGGTTCAGGCCACCGGAGATACCGAATTGCGGGCCCGATGTGCTCTGCGCCTGCACCGACGATGCGGTGCCGACCATGGCCGCGAAAACTGCCGCGCCAACCAGAATCCTTTTCATGCGTTCTTGACTCCTCGTTTCGGTTGATGTCGTGCTGTAGTCCAACGTGCGGCGGAAAGGTGACCCCGCCTCGACACAACGGCGCCCTCACAGGAACCGATGCATCACATTGGGCAAAGTCAGCCGTGATAGCAACTCATCTGGTGACAGTGAGACGCCAGTGTCATTAAAATGGCGTGACACTGATTTATCAGTGCTACATGTTCCACCGTCGCCCGCTCGCTGCCATTGGCTGTACGCGAAACCACTGTCTTCGCTCATACTGCCTGCCGCTCACCGTGATCCACATCGATCTGCCTCCCCCAACGTTGCCGCGTCGCGGCGGTTTCAGGACCGTGACGGCGGCTGCACCAAACAGTTGCTTGTCCCGCGACGTGGAGCCGCTACCATTCGCCCGTCAAGGCGTCCGCGCTCACGAGCCCAGGCCCGCTGACCCGTGTCTGCCGATGACGGCGGCCACCATGGCGCCGATGGTGCGCCGGGTCCCGCTCTTCGTGCCTCGCCGCTCCCGGCTCGCCCATGAAAAATTCGGCGCCCATCAGGGTCTGGATCGACGGTGAGATCGTGCACGACGCCAGTCGCGCCGTTTCGGCCTTCGATCGCGGACTGACCCTTGCCGACGGTGTGTTCGAGACCATGCGCGTGCTGAATGGCATCGCACCACTGGCTGCCGCACATCTCGCGCGACTCGCCCTCGGCGCCGATCGGCTGGGGCTCGTGCTGCCGGAAGGGCTGGACGCCCACATCACGGATGCGGCGGCCGCCGCGCACCGCATGAACACCATCGATGCCGTGCTGCGCATCACACTCACGCGCGGTGATGCGCTGCCGGGCATGGCGGGGCTGAGCGGCGGTGCGGCACGCTCGATCGTCACGCTCACACCGCGCATTGCCGTGCGCGATGAAGTCATCGACCAGGGCCTCACGCTCATCACCAGTCAGTGGCGCTGGACCGCGCGCCGTCCGACCGCCGGCATCAAGTCGCTCGACTACACCGCCAACGTGCTCGCCCTGCGCGAGGCACACAGCCAGGGTGTCGATGACGCGCTGGTGCTCGATACCGATGATCGAATCATCGGCTGCACCGCCTCGAACGTGTGCTGGTTCTCCGATGCCACGCTGTACACACCGAGTGGCGCCACCGGCGCGTTGCCCGGCACCACACTCGGCCTGCTGCGTGCGCTCGCGCCGAGCGTCGGTCTGACGGTCAAGGAAACAGAGGCGCCACTGTCGGCGATGCTGCACGCCGATGCGGCCTGTGCGAGCAGTTCGATTCGCGGTGTCGTACCGATCACACAACTCGACGGCGCGATGATCGGTGGCCATAGTCGCTCACCCCGATTCCGCGCACTCCACGACGCCTGGCGCTCGGAGATGGCGCGACTCGCCAGCGTCGACTTCGTGATGGACTAGGGAAGCGCTGCACAAGCGGGATGGGCCGCGGTGTGCCGCGCTTCCCTCGACTCAGCGGGCGCCGTCCTCGATCAGGAATGCGAGTGGCGCCTTCACCGACTCCAGCAACACATACCGGATCCCGGCCGGATCGGTGAGCGCGATCGGGCTGCTGCGTGTCGGCGATCCGTAGGCTTTCAGCTTCAGCTTCCATGCCGTGAGCAGCAGTCGCAGCATGTGGAAGCGGTCACTCACCAGCACGACGTCGGCGTAGTTGCGTGTGCGCGTCATGCGCGCCACCGCATGCATCTGCTCCGTCGTGCTGCGACTCTCGCTTTCGAGAAGGATCGCCGAGTCGGGCACGCCATTGCGTCGTGCATACCGCTTGCTCGTTTCCGCCTCGCTGGTGATGTCGCCGTCGGCCTTTCCACCGGTGAAGATCAGGCGTGGTGCGATGCCGCGCCGATACAACCGGATCGCATGATCGAGTCTCGCTTCGAGAACGGGCGATGGCCGTCCTGCATACTGCGCCGCGCCGAGGACCACGATCGCGTCGGCGTGCTGCGCGGAGTCGCGATTGCCGACCAGCAGCACTGCCGCCAGTGACGCGCCCCAGAGCATCAGGAGCACGAGACACACGCGGCCAATGAGTCGGAAGAGACTCCCGAGGAACGAGCGCTTTGTGCGGGCCACAGTCAATTCTACACCCGACGAGTCCGCATCGCCGATGCATCGCAGACTGACGACGACACGTCAGTCCGTGAGGCCGAGCATCGCGAGCCAGAACACGTCGAACGAGATGCGGGCATTGCGCGACGGATCGACGACGGTGTCAAGTGCCAGGCCATCCACGAACGCCACGAAGACGTCCGCGATCAGTGACGCCGGCACGCGCGGCCGGAGACCGAGCGCGTCGAACAACTGCGTGGTCACCGTGGCTGCGGCGTCACGACGTGCAGCGGCCGTGGTCCGCACCGCCGCCTCCACCGCGTCGCCCTGCACCAGTGACAGGTCGAGCAGTGCCCGCAGGTCTCCACGCTCCAGTTCATCGGACAGCCACTGCCAGAGCGCATCGAGCGCCGCCGATGCGGACACGCCATTCAGCGCATTCGTCTGTCGGGCGATCAGGCCGACACGCAACCACTCGACGAGGCGAGCCAGCAGCTCGCCCTTGTCATGAAAGTGATAGTGGATGAGCGCCTTGCTCACCCCTGCGGCTTCGGCAACGTCCTGCAGGCTCACATCGGCAGCGCCTTTGTGCACGATGCAGGCACTTGTCGCCTCGAGAATGCGCCCGGCGGCGGCGCCGCGCGTCGACGTGGTCGGTTCACTCATGCCGGTGTGCCTCCATGCGCTCGGTCACAGCACACACCGGTCACCCGCCGCCGGTGCCGATACGCTGTATCCGCGGGTCTTGAGCGATGCGATGAGCGCGTCCTGTGCCGGCGATTCGCCGTGCACGAGCAGCACCTTGCCGAGTCTCGGCGAGGTGCGCTTCACCGCATCGAGCCAGTCCGTCAGTTCGGTGCGATCGGCGTGCGCGGAGTAGCCGTTGAGAATTTCGACGTGCGCCTTGAGCGCCACATCCGCGCCGAAGATGCGAAGCGTGGGACGTTTCTCCACGATGCGGCGGCCAAGCGTGTGTTCCGCCATGAACCCGACCACCAGGATCGTGTTGCGCGGATCACTGGCCGCATGCGAGAGGTGGTGCAGCACACGTCCCGATTCCGCCATGCCCGATGGCGAGATGATGATCAACGGGCCGTGCATCGCGTTCAGTGACTTGCTCTCCATCACATCGCGCGTGTAGTGCACGAGATCGAAGTGAAAGAGTTCGTCCACCGCCTTCACCAGATCTTCCGTGCGATCGAAACATTCCGGATGTGTCTCGAAGATTTCGGTGGCGCCGGTCGCCAGGGGGCTGTCGACATAGATCGGCAGGCGCGGAATCTCGGCGGCGCGCGCCAGTGCGTGCAGGTCATACACCA
Organism: Gemmatimonadaceae bacterium; assembly: GCA_014379355.1. GTDB lineage: Bacteria > Gemmatimonadota > Gemmatimonadetes > Gemmatimonadales > Gemmatimonadaceae > JACMLX01. The sequence continues at coordinate 39,092 of JACMLX010000132.1, read as the reverse complement.
GCTCCTGCACACGTCCCACGGCGAATGCGGGAATGATGACACGCCCACCGCGTGCCGCCGTCTCGCGGATCACCGCACCCAGCGCGGCACGGGCGTCGGTGATCGGCAGGTGATCCCGGTTGCCATACGTCGACTCCATGATCACGACGTCGGCATCGGTCGGTGGATGCGGATCGCGGATGATGGCGAGGCCCTTCCGCCCAACGTCTCCCGAAAAGACCAGTCGCACCGTGCGATCCGCTTCCGTGCACTCGACGATCACCGACGCGGAGCCGAGAATGTGGCCGGCGTCCACGAACATGGCGCGCACACCGGGCACCACATCGAACCAGCGATCGTACGGCAGCCCGATCATCTGCCTGATGACCTGCGATGCGTCTTCGGGCCCGTACAGCGGTTCAGCGTGTTCCTGATGTCGCTTCGCGAGGAATTCGGCGTCCTTGACCTGGATGCGCGCTGAGTCGGCGAGCATGAGGGCGCACAGATCGCGCGTGGCGGCGGTCGCGTGTATCGGACCGGTGTAGCCTTGACGCACGAGAAACGGCAATCGGCCCGCGTGATCGATGTGGGCGTGGCTGAGCACGATCGCATCGATCCTGTCCACGGGCAGCGGCAGCACTTCGTTCTTCCTGCGCGACTCCGCACGGCGGCCCTGGAACAGGCCACAATCGAGCAGGATCGTCTTTCCACCCACATCGAGGATGTGACAGGAGCCCGTGACTTCGCGGGCCGCGCCGGAGAACGTGAGTTGCATGCACCACCGCTGAGGCTGTGATCGGACCCGCGCCCATCGTCGCGCGTGCTGGACCGGAGTCGGAAATCCCTGCAGAAATCGGAGCGGCCGCGTTGGCTCGCCACCACAATCCGCGCGAGTCATCCCGCTTCGCAGAGATTCCCTAGCTACATCAATGACCACGGCGCGGTAAGCCCGGGCACCTGGCACCGTCGCACTACGGCGCGCGCTGCCCTTCCGTTCGCCGGCGTCCGACCCGCATCTTGACTGCGTGCCACACGAAACACCCTCCCGCATCGACGGCGTCACGCTCGTCAGTCACCCGTTGGTGCAGCACAAGGTGACACGCCTGCGCGACCGCAGTGCGCCCACGAAACTGTTCAAGGAACTCGTGGATGAAATTGCGATGCTGCTGGCCTACGAGGCCACGGCATCACTCGCACTCGAGCCATATCCGGTCGAGACACCGCTCGAGTCGCACGTCGGCGTGACGGTGCGCGGCAAGAAACTGACCGTGGTGCCGATCCTGCGGGCGGGTCTCGGGATGGTCGAAGGTGTGCTGCGCCTCGTGCCGGGCGCACGCGTCGGCCACATCGGATTGTATCGTGATCACGACACGCTCGAACCGGTGGACTACTACTTCAAGGTGCCCGGCGATGCCGCGGATCGTGCGTTCATCCTCCTCGATCCGATGCTGGCCACCGGAGGCAGTTCGGCCGCCGCGGTGACCTCCCTGAAGAAAGCCGGCGCCGAGCAGATCACGTTCATGTGCATCGTCGCCGCACCGGAAGGCATTCAGCGCTTGCGTGAGGCACATCCCGATGTGCACATCATCTGCGCTGCGATCGATCGTGAGCTCAATTCACACGGCTACATCGTGCCGGGTCTTGGCGACGCCGGCGATCGACTCTTCGGCACGCGCTGAATCGAGGGCTGATCAGCGGAAGTGATCAGCCGGAGTGCCCGGGTGTTTCTCTCACCCGAACCATTCGCGCGGTGATTCGCGCTGTTGTCGCGCCGCGTCGCGCACCCACGCCTGGTCCTCGGGATCGACGATTTCGGTGTCGACGCGCTCGAACCATTCGGCCGCGAGCACGTCGTCTCCGACACGACGCCACAGTTCGCCGACCAGATACGTGAGCACGGCGCGCTCGGTCGACGGCACCGCGTCCGCGAGGTCCAGCGCCTCCGTGAAGCGCTGCGCGGCGGCGCGGCGGTAGTAGCGCTCACCTTCGTGGTCGCTGTCGTCCACGCAGCACCAGGCGGCGCGCAGCAGCAGGTCCGCAATGTGGCGCGGATGTGCGCCTTCCCATTCCGCGACCTGCGCGGCGGCGTGATACCGCTCGCTGGCGGTGTCGAGCTGATGCTGCGCGACGCGCGGCGTGAGCACCGTCAGCACTTGTGAGCGGACGTGCGTGGAAACCTCCGCACCTTCCACGAAGCTGCGCTCGACACCGCTGTAGCCACATGCGGTGCAGGTGTGCACGAGGTACGGCAGCGGCTGCGCGCCGGCCGCGCGTTCGTGGAAGTCGGTGCGCTTGCCACCGAATGAATTGGTGGACACCACCGACTGTGATCTGAAGTGATTGTCGCAGACCGGACACACCAGATCGATCGACTGCAAGCTGGTCATTTCCGGTGCACCTCGCTTGCTCCCTTGTACGTGTCGCCAACGCGCCGTAGAATCCCGCGTGGATCGTCACCGCCCGCGCGTCGGGCCTCGCACGATATCTGAAAATTAAGGCCGATGCTCATCAATTTGCTCCCCGACTTCCTGGCCGTGCTACAGAGTGCGGATCGGGTCGCGGCGTACGAGCGCTACTTCGCAGCCAACAAGGCGCTCCTCTCCGCGTACTGGGACAACTATGTCGTGGATCCGACGGGTCCACACGTCGGTGAAATCATCCGCAAGACCGTCGCGGCCGATCGTTCGGACCTGCTGGGTGTGCTGGACCGCGAACCGCTCGTGTTGCGCGCACGCCAGACGATGGCCCAAGCAATGAGCACCCTCGACATCACGGATGAACCCGATGTCGTGCTGATGGTGGGCGTCGGCGCGGCGAATGCCGGCGAGCTGGTGATCGATGGCCGACCGGTCGCATTCGTCTGTCTCGAACATTTCACCGGCGAGCGGAATCCGGACACGGATTCACTTGGCCTCGACCCGGCGCTGATGCCGCCCTGGTTGGCGCACGAGATCGCGCACGGCGTGCGCTACACCGCGAAGGACAGCCAGAGCGACATGAAGACGCTCGTCGCGGACAACGACGGCTACTACTCGTTCTGGGACACCGGCAAACGCGCCACGCTGCGTGAACTGCTCGTGAACGAAGGCCTCGCGACACATGCGTCACAGGCGGTGTGCACGGGCTACGCGCCGTGGGAATACCTCGGGTACGGCCGTCGTCAGTACGCACGCATCCGCGAACTGGAGCCGCTGCTCGCGCGCACCATCAGCGGTGACCTCGAGCGGAACGGCCTCGGGCTCCGCCTGCGCTGGCTCAGCGATGGCACCAGCGACGATGCCCGCACCATCGAGCGCCACGTGATCCCCGAGCGCGCCGGCTACTTCCTCGGCCACTCGCTCGTTGCGCCCGCGGTCGCCGAACGCGGAATCTCCTGGGCCCTCCGCGCCAGCACCCGCGAACTGATGGACGTCGGGCGCAAATCCGCTGCTGCCATCGCGTGAACTGCTTCACTGCTGAATCGCAACACTGCAACTGACGCAGAAATGCAACGGCGTCAACGCAGAGGCGCCACGGTCTCAACCGCCTTGACGCAAAGCCGCCAGGACGCAAAGCGCTCCGGCGCGCGACGACCGACACATCACAACTCCAGGACCGCAAAACGCTGCTGGAACTGCCCTCGCGAGCGCAGTTCCAGAAGCAGTCATGCGTTCTGCGCATCACGATATGATGCCGTTAGCGTGCCCGGAGCGCTTGGCGCCTTTGCGGCTTGGCGTCAAAGCTGTTGAGGTCTCAGCGACGCTGCGTTGACGCATGTGCAGTTCTGCGTCAGTTGCCGTGCTGCGATTGAGCTGTGAAGCCGTTGCGATTCAGCCGTTGATGGACGTGCACAGATGCAAAGCGGGCCCCGTAGTCACGAGGCCCGCTTTTGTATTCAGAAGCAGAACGATGGTCAGGCTTTCTTCGGTTTCGCCGGCGCACCCTTGGCGTAGACGACGGGCTTGTCCTTCGACTTCAGGCGCTCATTGGAGATGAGCCACTGTTGCGGGAGGGCGGCGATGTTCTGGACCATGTAGTACAGGTTCAACCCCGCCGCGGCGCTGAAGAAGAACGCGAACATCATCGCCGGGAACATGTAGGCCATGATCTTCGCCTGCGGGTTCGGCGGTACGCCGCGCATGCCGATCCAGCTGAGCAGGAATGCGCTGCCTGCCATCAGCAGCGGGATGATGTACGTCGGATCCTTCTGCGAGATGTCGGCCAGGTGCAGGAACGGCACACCGCGGAACTCGATCGTGTTCTGGAACACGAAGAACAGCGTGATGAACACCGGCATCGGCAGCAGCATCGGCAGACAACCCGACAAGGCGCTGAATGGACTCATGCCATGTTCGCTGTACACGCGCATCACTTCTGCCTGCATCTTCTGCGGATCGGACTTGAACTTCTCCTGCACCGCCTGAAGCTCCGGCTGCAGCACCTGCATCTTCATGGACGTGCGCATCGCACGCTGGTTGAACGGCCAGAGCAGCAGACGCACCGCGATGCCGAAGATGACCAGCACCCAGCCGTAGCTGAGCTTGAGCGATTCGTGCATCCAGAGGAGCGTCTTCATGACCATCGTCGCGAACGGCTGCACGAAGTTCTGCAGCCAGCCACCGTACGGATTGCTGTTCTCGAAGTCCCGGCCGAGTGACAGCATGCGACGCCACTCCTGCGGACCGGTGTAGAGCTCGAAACGGAACGTGCCGTCCTGCAGTGACTGCAGTGCGGTGGCGACGACCCGGCTTTCCACCTTGCCGGTCTTCGGTCCGCCGGTCACGGTCACTTCGTCGAATGGACGATCACCGGCGGCCGTGAGCAGGCCGGTGATGAAGAACTTGTTCTTCGACGCGACCCACGTGAACGGACCTTCCTGCAGTTTCGTCTCGCCCGGATCGAGCTTGCCGAACGGCACGCTCGTCACGTTGCCCTGCACCGGCTTCATGGCGACCGCGAGATGGCGCTGGTCCTCGGTGCTGTCGACTTCACTCGAGTTGATGCCGGACGGCAATGTCACGCGCACGAAGGCCGGCGACGTGAGCCCGGTGACCTTGCCACCCACGCGCACGAGAAAGCTGTCGGGCTGGAACACATATGTGATCTGCACATTCGCTGCACCGGCCTGGCCGGTGTATGTGACCGTGCGTTCATCGGCGCGCGCCGACGTGAAGGGCACACCCGCCAGATCGATGACGCGATTCCCGGCCGGTTCCTTCACGATCACCGCGTACTGGATCAGCGCTTCGCCGGGCCGCACGAGTTCGACGGGCTTGGAGGACTTCGCACCTTCCACGAGTTCCTTGTAGCCGGGCAGCTGTACCGACACCGGCGCGGCGCCGATGCTGCTGATGCGGACGACGCTGCGCGCGCTCGTGAGCGCTGTGGTGTCGGCCACGATGGGCGCCGCTCCAGCGCCGACGGTCGTGCCCGAGGTTCCCACGGCCGCACTCGCGGTCGCGGAAGTCACGGCAGCAGTCGTTGCCGGCGTCGTCGGCTGCGCGCCTGGCGCCACGACGGCGGCAGCCGGCTTCACAGGCGTCTTCGCCGGCGGAAACAGGAATTGAGTGAGACCGATCACCGCCGCCGACAGGGCGAGGGCGAGCAGCATGCGCTTGTTCATACTGGGATGTCGAAGGTCAGGCGACGCGCAGACGGGTCGTGATGAACACGCCCGCGAGTGCGGCAGTCGTGAGGGTCAGGGAACAGGGTCGTGTCCGCCGGGGCGGAACGGGTGGCATCGGGCAATTCGCCTCGCCGCCAGCCACGACCCACGAAACACGCCGTGGCGCTCGATCGCCTCGATGGCGTACGCCGAGCACGTTGGAGTATAGCGGCACGAAGCGGGAAAAATCGGGGAGATGAAGAGCTGGTACACCCGGATCAGCGCCGTGGCGGTCCAGCGGGCCGCGCGACCGGCCTGCGACGATGCCTGCGGCTCGGGCGACGACGACGGCGTGGGGTGGGTGTCCAAGCCTCGTATCATGGCGCGGGCTCCGGCGCCCCAGCCGGCAACGTCGGCAGGCGTTTCACGAGACTCGCCACGTCGCGACTCAGCGCAGTCCACGACATCGCGTAGGCTCCGGGCAGCGTGCGGATCACCAGATCCTGCGGCACAAGCGACGGCAACACCGTCACCCGTACGAGTTCCCGCAACCGACGTTTCAACCGGTTCCGCGCCACGCTGTTCTGACCGTGCTTCGGGATGATGAAGCCCACTCGTGCACACGACAAAGGGGAAGGCGCGACGCGAAGCTCGAGCTGCGAGCCCCGCACACGCTTCCCCTCACGCCGCACTCGTTCAAGATCCGACTTTCCCGTGAGGCGCTGGTCTCTCGGGAAACGGAGCGAATCAGACGCCGGCGTACTTGCTCGGCAACGAAACGGCCAATGACTTGCGCCCCTTCTTGCGACGACGGCTCAGCACGGCGCGGCCCCAACGATCGGCCATGCGGGCGCGGAAGCCGTGCTTGCGGATACGACGCTTGTTTCGGGGGCGGTACGTGGGCTTGCCCATATGTACTCCAGATGCGTGCGCTGAGATTCTTGGAAAGACTGCCAAACCTATTCAGGACAAGCACTTCGGTCAAGCGATGTCGCCTTGCTTGTGACTTGCCCGGAGTCACGGTATCGGGCGTGCACGCGGTTTGCTTCGCAGGGCGCGTCCCAGTAAACTCGCGCTCCCTTCCTGAATTACATCCCGCTGCACGTAATGCTGACGGCTGCAGAAACCTGGGCTCGTTTGTTGGACCGCGCACGCCTCGAACTTCAGGAGCAGACCGTGCGCACCTGGCTCGAGCCGTGCGAGCCGCTGCGCGTGGACGAGCGGACGCTCATCGTCGGTGTACCCGACCAGTTCGCCGCCGACTGGAACGAACAAAAGCACTCCGGACTGCTGTCGAGTTTCGCCGCCGTCGCGCTCGGCCATCCGCTGCAGGTGCAGTTCGTGGTACACGAGTCGGCACGCACGAAGCCGCAGATGGATCTCTTCGTCGCCCCGCTCGATGCGCCGGTGCGCGCGCCGGTCACACCGAATCCGAATCTCGCGCCCCTGTCGGAGCGCTACACCTTCGAACATTTCGTCGTCGGCAAGAGCAACGAGCTCGCCGCCGCTGCCGCCATCGCGTCCGCGCAGGCGCCGGGCAAGCTCTACAATCCTTTGTTCCTCTACGGCGACACCGGCCTGGGCAAGACGCACCTGATGCAGGCCGTCGCACACGAGTTGCTCAAGCGCGACCCGAATACGCGCATCACGTTCGTCGGCACCGAGCAGTTCACGAATGAACTCGTCGGCTCCATCCAGAGCCGCACCACGCAGGACTTCCGTCGGCGCTATCGCGAGACCGATCTGCTGCTGGTCGACGATGTGCAATTCCTGAAGGGCAAGGAAGCGACGCAGGAAGAGTTCTTCCACACGTTCAACGCGATCTACGAAGCCGGCCGGCAGATCATCCTGACCTCCGATCGTCCGCCGTCGGAGATACCAGGCCTCGAGGCTCGACTGGTCAGTCGGTTCCAGTGGGGCATGGTGGCCGACATCGCGCTGCCTGACGTCGAGCATCGGGTCGCCATTCTGCGCCGCAAGGCCCAGCTCGATCATCTCGAACTGACGATTCCGGACGACGTGATCCAGGTGATCGCCGACAACGTCCGCTCGAACGTCCGTGAGCTCGAAGGCGCGATCATCAAGCTGCTGGCCTACGCGTCCCTCAAGCACGCCGACATCACCGTGGAGCTGGCGCGTGAGGCGCTGCGCGACCGCTTCCGGCACGACGGTGGCGCTCCGGCTCCTGTCGGAATCACGGTGGCCGCCATCCAGGCTGCGGTGGCGAAGGAGTGGGGCGTCACGGCCGAGGGCCTCAAGTCGAAGACGCGGACCAAGATGCTGACGGTGCCGCGTCAGGTGGCGATGCTGCTCTGTCGCGAGCTGCTGGCCCTGCAGCTGGTGGAGATCGGCAACGCGTTCGGCGGGCGGGATCACTCGACGGTCATCCATTCGCTGGACCGTGCCGAGCGGTCGTCGAAGGACGACATGACGTTCGCCGCGCGTGTGGAAAAGATCCGACGGCTGTTGGAAACGGGCGAATGATCCACACCTGTCCACGTTTCCCGGTCATGGTCCACACGACGCCCTTCGGAAATGATGACACGTGCGGAAAAGTGGTGCGGTTCTACCCGCTGCTCCACAGTCGCTTGTCTTGGCGAAATCGTTGGCAATGCATAGGTTCCGGCGTTCTTCCACAGTCCGACGGCGCTCTACGACTACGACTGTTAAAGATTTATAGAACAGCATTACAGCAGAGCTTCCACGCGATGTGGAACAAGGCAGTTCAGACCGCAGGATCGATTGCCACACAGGGCGTTCGCCCGGCGTCGATCCGGTGCACTCCGAGGAGCTGATGCGATTCACCATCGCGCGTGAAAAACTCCAGGAAGGGCTGGCGGCGGTCGCTGCCAGCATTCCGGGCAAGACCACCTTGCCGGTCCTGGCCAACATTCTGGTTGAAACCACCGAGCGCGGGATCCGCTTTTCCGGCACGGATCTCGACATTCACGTCAGCCATGAAGTGCAGGCCGATGTCGAGCGTCCTGGTGGCATCACGATCCCAGCCAGGAAGCTGCAGGAGCTCGCGCGTGAGCTGCCGCCGAATCCGGTCAAGATCGAATCCGCCGGTGAGCAGAAGGTCAGCCTCGAATGCGGCCGCGCGAAGTTCAAGCTGAACGGGCTGCCGAAGGATGACTTTCCGCAGTTCCCCGCGATTCGCTTCGGCGACGGATGGCGCGTCAAGTCGGCCGATGTGCGCAAGCTGATTCGCCATACGTCGTATGCCGTGAGCACCGAGGAAAGCCGCCCGATCCTCAACGGTGTGTTGTGGTAGCTGAAGCCTGATCACATGCGCATGGTCGCGACCAACGGGCATCGCCTGGCGAAGATGGATGTCGCGGTGAGTGGCCATGGTGCGCAGACGAGCGACCTGATCGTGATGCCGAAAGCCCTCGATCAGGTGAGCAAGCTGTTCCCCGATGAAGAGGATCTCGAGGTTGCGCGCGGCGACAACCATCTCGCGTTCAAGAGCCCGTTCACGACGATCTACACGCGCCTGATCGAAGGGCCGTACCCGAACTACGAACAGGTCATCCCGAAGGACAACGACCGGTACGCCATCGCCGACAAGGATGCGCTGGCGTCGGCACTCCGCCGGATGGCCACGGTCGCGTCGGATCAGACCCATCGCATCAAGCTCTCCTTCAACGCCGGCATCCTGCGCTTCCAGGTCACCACGCCGGACCTGGGCGATGGCCAGGACGAAATCCCGATTCGCTACGAAGGCGATCCGATGGACATCGGCTTCAACGGCGCGTACCTGCTCGAGATCCTCAAGTACATCCCGACGCCGGAAGTGAAGTTGACGTTCAAGGCGCCGGAACGCGCGGCGACGGTCGAGCCGGAAGGCTGGAGCGATCCGGCGGCCTATCTCACCATCCTGATGCCGTTGCGTCTGTCGGACTGACTTCCTGAACTGCGTGTCTCGCACAGAGACACGGAGGCACAGAGTGTTCGCTCGCACGCGGGTAACAACTTTTCACGCGGGGCTCGCGGGGAACGCGGGGGAAAACAACTGCTGTTGGAACTGCGCCTGCGAGACGCCGTTCCAAAAGATTCTGCAGTTGCACTTCCCCGCGTTCCTCGCGAGCCTCGCGTGAACAGTCTCAGGTGACTGCTGTAGACGTCGTGTGTGATCCGCGGCGCTGTGTCTCCGTGCGAGACCAGCAGTGGCAGCGGACTACGGCAGAGCCGAGACCGTGTCGATGATCTGCTGCTGCATGTGGCGGGTCTGCTGGCCGTTGGTGAGCTGGATATCGAGGGACTGCGAGCCGCGCCAGGATTGAATGCGACGCGACGCGACCGTGACGACACCGAGCGCCTCGCTGGTGCCGCTGCCGGTGAGGATCACCGTCTGCTCTCGCAGCAGCGCACTGCCGGAGGCGTGAATCACGGCGCGGCGCTCGAGCAGCACCTGCGTGCTGTCCATGCCCGTCAGCGTGCGGTACGCCGCGACCGTGACCGTCGTCACGGACAGGCCGGCGCGACAGGTGGTGACGGTGAGCGTATCGCTCCACTGCTGCTCGGCGCGCAGCGGCGTCGGCAACAGGGGCATCAGATCGGGAAGCAGGCCGGCCAGCGGTCGTTCCGCAGCGCATGCCGAGGCGCTGTCGCCGGTGATGCGCGGGCGACCGTCAGTCAGGACGGCCGAGACACTGATGCCGTGCGAGAAGGCGTCCGGTGCGCGACGGATCATGCCGGTCGACGTCACGGTCAGCGAATCGAGCGACAGGGTGGCGATGGTGTCGGTCGACGATGACACCGCAATCGACATGAGCGACGTCGTCACGAGTGTGTCCACCAGTGCCGGTTGCGGCGCGCGATCGAGCGAGACGACCGACGTCGACGTGACGCGATACCGTGCATCGGGACCCTGCTGCGCCGACAGACCGATGGCGGATGCGGCGACCAGCGCACACGCGCGTAGCGCGTGTGCGTACGTGATGCGACCTGGATACCGAGGAACGAACACGAAATGCGGCGTGGTGCAGGTGGTGATATGCGCCGGCCTGTAAGCCGGGTTTTGTCATCACGCGAACGTGATGGATGATCATTCCTCTCGGCGTACAGTCACCTGCACGCTCCAGCAGCCTACCCGCGGCGTCTTGGTCGGAACGGGCCGTTCCTCGCCGCTTATTTGGCCTTGCTCCAGCTGGGGTTTACCCTGCCGTTCCCGTTACCGGCAACGCGGTGCGCTCTTACCGCACCTTTTCACCCTTGCCCGATCCGACGCGAACGCCGGCCGTCGGCGGTGTATTTTCTGTGGCACTTTCCGTCACGCCGCAGCGATCCCGCCGCTGCGTCGTGCCCAGGCGTTACCTGGCAGCCCACCCTTCGGAGCCCGGACTTTCCTCGAGCAGACATCCTCTGCAGGACCTGTCTCGCGATCATCCGGCCGACGCACATCACCACCCGGAACGTACTGCGACCGTCGCACGCGTGACAGCGCGTGCTTCCGTCTGCGGCACATTCGGTACCACCGCGCGCGCAGGACCATGACCTCGCAATGACGGTCGCCACGACGTTGGCGTCGTCTTCAGCGCGAGGTGCCTCCACCATGTCGTTTCATCCGTCGCACACCCCGGCCGTGCGCGAACCCGCGCCATCCCCGGTGCCCGTCACGACCATCCTCACGCCGGCAGAACGCAGCGCCGTCGATGCCGCGGGCGAAGGGCTCTATCGCACCATGCATCGCACGTCACTCGATGAGGTGCGACGTGATCTGCGCGACCAATCGGCCACCGCGGTGCTCGTTTCACTGGCCTGCTGCACACCGCGCGACGCCATTCGCATGGCGGCCATCCTGCGCGAACATCCACGTGTGCCGATGATGGGACTGGTCACCAATGCGGAGCGCGTGCATCCGCAGTCCCTGCTGTCGCTGGGCCGCAGCGGCATGCGCATCGTCATCGATGCGCGCGACTCCACCGGATGGCACCTGCTGCGTGAAACGGTCGCGACGGCCGATCGCGGCTCGTTCACGATCGACTCCGCGATCGCCGACCTGCGGGTGAAGCTGCTGGCCGCCGGCGACGATTGTCTCGCACTGCTCGAATTGTTCTTCACCGCCACGCCCGCCGTGCACAGCGTGCGCAGGATCGCCGAACAGGTGTCGGTACATCCGGGGACGCTGATGAGTCGCTTTCAGCGCGCCGGATTGCCGCCGATCAAACGGTATCTCGATCTCGCGAATCTCGTGCGCGCCGCACACCGCCTCGAGGATCCGGGCCGCTCCATCGCGGATGTGGCGATCAGTCTCGAATATTCATCGCCACAGAGTTTCGGACGCCATGTCAACCTGGTGCTGCGCATGACGGCATCGGCGTTCCGCACCGCGTACGACTGCGAGGGGATGTACCGTCGGTTCTGTGACGACGTGATCCTGCCCTTCAAGGCGCAACTGGTCGCCTTTCGCCCGCTGCGTGGCGCGACCGACGACGCGACGTGACGCGTCAGGTCGCGGGAATGAACCGCTTCAGTTCAGCGGCCGTGGTGAAGGCGATCAGCGGAATGCCCGCGGCCTGCAGCGCCGCGCGCGCGCCTTCCTCCCGATCCACCAGCGTCAGCGCACCGATGACGGTGCCACCTTCCTCGCGAATCGCGGATGCGGCATTCAACGCACTGCCGCCGGTGGTCATCGAATCTTCGATCACCACCACGCGGTCGCCGCGCTGGAACGACCCTTCGATGCGTTTGCCCATGCCGTGATCCTTCGGCGCCTTGCGCACCGCGAAACAGCGAATCGGCGTGCCGGCCTGCGCACTTGCATAGGCGATCGCATAACTCACCGGATCGGCGCCCATCGTCAGCCCGCCGACGCTGTCGACCGACCAGCCGCTGTCCGTCAGCATCCCGTGCGCCACTGGCCCGACGAGCACGAGACCATCCGGACTCATGGTCGTGAGCCGGCAGTCGACGTAGAAATCGCTCACGCGTCCCGAGGCGAGCGTGAACGTGCCGCGACGTGCAGAGCGCGCCGCGAGCAGCTGAACGAGCGCGTCGCGGCGTGGGGGCGTGGTCACGATCAGGTGTCCCGACTTCCGAACAGTCCCTTCACCTTGCCGAACAATCCCCCCGACTTCGGTGCCGCCGGCGTGGGCATCGCGAGCAGTGACGCCGCGAGGGCCGACGCAAAATCGGTGATGCCCGGATACCGATCCGTCGGTTGACGTGCGAGCCCCTTCATGACAACCCGCTCCACTTCATCACTGAACGTCAGGCCGGGCACCGCCTTGTTGAGCGGCGTCGGTGGCTGCGTGAGCAACTGCGAGAGCATGTCGCGTGTGCTGCGCGCGGTGTACGGGTGCACGCCGGTGAGCAGGAAATACGCGATGGTCGCGAGGCTGTACTGGTCGGCCGTCGGCCCCACCAGCACACCGCTCAGCGCTTCCGGTGCCACGTACAGCAGCGTCCCGACGAAGAAGCCATCGCGCGTGAGTCGCTGTTCGTTGCCCTGCTCGGGTTCGGCAGCGATGCCGAAGTCGAGCAGGCGCACACGATCGTTCACGCTGTCGTACATCAGGTTCTCGGGCTTCAGATCGCGATGCACGATTCCCTGCCGATGCGATGCATCGACGGCGGCGGCGATCTGACGCGCAATGCTGGCGACCTGCTCTCTCGGGAACGCACCGGTGCGTTTGGCGACTTTCTCCAGCAACTCGCCCGGTGCCCACTCGATGGCCAGGTACTTCAACCCATCGGCCGCACCGATCTCGATGGTGCGCACGACATTCGGATGGACGACCCGAAAGCCGAACTCCGCCTCACGTTCGAATCGGATCACGGCCGTCGGGTCGTTCCGCAGTTTCGTGCGGAGGACCTTCAATGCCACGATGCCATGCGTTGGATGCGACGCGCGATAGACCATCGCGGTCCCGCCTTCGCCCACCATGTCCTGCACCGCATATTCTGCGATGACCGTTCCCACCAGAGCGTCTCGAGTCACGCGGGTAAGCCTACGTGGCGACCGGGAAGGCGGCAAGCGCACAGCCCGTCAGCCCGAAAGCCGCGCCCGGAACATCAGGCCGTCGGCGCAACGAATGAATGGTTACGCGTGTACCCTATCTTGCGGTGCGCTGGAATACTTCGAACCGGTTACTCACGCGTGAAGGCGGCGGACGTCATGGGACTGCGGGTGATACATCTCTTCCGACACAACACGACAGCCTGTCGTCAGATGCGACGCCTCGGCCTCGCATTCCTCGGCGCGACAGTCTCAGCGTGTGTTTCGGGCCAGCCGGGTGGTGGCGGACCCGGTCCGGGCGGTCCACCGCCTGGTGAGGGGCCCGCCAGCGTCCGGCGCGGCGACCTGGTTGCGCAGACCGACATGCTCAAGATGATGCAGGGACTCGGTCTGTTCGCCAACGGCCTGCCGATGCCATTCTCCGGCTCCGTCGCGACGCTTCCGGGTCCGAAGGGTGACAGCTCGCTCGTCCTGGTGTCGCTGTCGTTGCCGACGCAGGCATTCGCATTCGTCCGCGAGAACGACCGCTTTCGCGCCCAGTACATCGTGGCCGTCGAGGCACGACAGGGCGGCTCGATCGTGGCACGCACGGAGTCGAACGAGACGGTGCGCGTCGTGAGCTTCAAGGAGACACAGCGCACCGACGAAAGTGTGCTGTTCCAGCAGCAGCTCCTGGTCCCGCCGGGGACGTACACGATCAGTGTGCTCGTACGCGATGGCAACACGTCGCGCTCCGGCACCCAGGAAAAGGAAGTCGTCGTGCCGAGGTACGGTGGACGGCCGTCGACACCCATCATCGCGATGGAAGTGACGCCGCGTGCGAACACGACGGTCGGTCCGGACCTGATCGCGAACGGGCGCAGCACGATGGTGCTCGGCCGCGACACCGAGCTACCGCTGTACATCGAATCACGCGATTCCGCGTCGGCAGGCGTGAAAGTCAACGTCGCGATCCGTGATGACAAGGGTGCCGCGCTCTGGCAGGACAGCATCACGTTGCCGAATCGAGGCGAGCTGGCGAGTGGTGTGGTGCGCATTCCGGTCGCCGCCCTTGGCGTCGGCATCGTGCAGGCGGCCGTCTGGCGCTCCGATCTACCGGACACCGTCACACAGCCGGTGCTGGTCAGCTTCGGCGACGACCTGCCGGTGGCGTCGTTCGACGAGATGGTCGGCTACCTGCGGTTCTTCGCGAGCACGTCGCGCCTCAACACCCTCAAGACCGGCACGCCGCAACAGCGTGCCTCGGCCTGGGCGAACTTCCTGCGCGAGACGGACCCCATTTCGATCACGCCGCAGAACGAGGCACTGCGCGACTACTTCCAGCGCATCCGCACGGCGAATGAACGCTTCCGCGATGACGGTGCGGCCGGATGGCTGACGGATCGCGGCATGACATTCGTCGCGCTCGGTGAGCCGGATCAGATGATCGACAACAACAACCAGGGACAGCAGGACCTGGGCGTCGGGCAGCGCGGCCGCCTGCAGGCGTGGGATTACACCGGTGATCGCCTGCGCCTGATCTTCCAGGACCAGAGCGGATTCGGGCGCTGGCGCTTCTACGGTTCCGGTTCGTCGGACTTCCAGTCCGCCTTGCAACGACGCCTCAACCGATGACGTCTCCGGGCGTTGCGCGCGGTCGGGAAATTCCGCGCAAGACGCTCCACCTGCTGACGGCCGCCGTTCCGATCGGACTGTGGTATGGTGTGCCACAACGCGTCGTCGCGACCGCACTCGTCGCGCTGTTCGGCGTGGCATGCACCGTCGAATACCTGCGCCGTCGATCGCCGGCATTCGCCGCGCGCTTCACGAGCACCGTCGGCATGTTGCTGCGTCCGCACGAGGTCACCTTCGGCGTGACTGGCGCGACATGGTTGCTCGGTGCGTTCGCGCTCACCTGTCTGTCGGCACCACTCAGCGCCGCCATCGCTGCGACATGGGCCGGCGCCGTCGGTGACGCGGCGGCAGCGATCGTCGGCCGCGCATGGAGCGAGGCGCGGGCGACGAGCGGCAAGACACTCGCAGGCAGTGCCGCCTGCCTGATCACGACTGCGGTCGGCGCGTGGTGGTTCGCAGGATTCGGAGCGACCGCCGCCGGCGTGCTCGGCGTCACCGCCGCGATGGTCGAACGACCACGTGTGGCGTTGGACGACAATGTCCGCGTGACGGTGGCGGTGGCGATCACCGCGGCGGTCATGCTCCGGCTCTGACGGAGCCGCGACAACCGCCCGTCCGAATTCTGCAGAGCTTCCCTAGATTCGGCGGATGACCGCGCCAATCGAACCCACGTCGCCCCGCCTCTTCCTGGTGGACGGCTATGCGCTGATCTATCGCGCGTTCTTCGCCCTGATCAACCGGCCGCTGAAAACCAGCCGCGGGCAGAACACCTCCATCGCATGGGGGATCGCGAATTTCCTGAATCGGCTCGTGAAGACACACAAGCCCGAGTATCTGTGCTGGATTCATGACTCGGGCGCCACGTTTCGCGACGAGATGTACGCCGACTACAAGGCGACGCGCGAAAAACTGACGGATGACCTGCAGGCCGACTTCGATCTCGGACTCGAACATGTCCGCGCGTTGCTCGACGCGTACGACACCCCGATCGTCAAGCAGGACGGTTTCGAAGCCGACGACGTCATCGGGACGCTGGCGCGCCTGGGTGTCGATGCCGGATTGAATGTGGTCGTCGTGTCGGGCGACAAGGATTTTCACCAGCTCGTGCGGCCCGGGGTCTGGCTGCTCAATCCCGGCCGCGGCGGTCCGGCAAGCGTCGAGGAACACTGGGTCGGTGTGGAGAACGGCAGCGAACGGCTCGGTGTGCCGCCGGACCGCACGGTCGACTTCCTCGCGCTGGTGGGCGACGCGTCGGACAACGTGCCGGGCGTGAAAGGGATCGGCGAGAAGGGCGCGCAGGAGTTGATCAGCGAATATGGCGATCTCGAATCGATCCTCGCGAACGTGGCGAGGATCACGAAGAAGCGCCCACGCGAGGCACTCGAGCAGCATGAGGCCGATGCGCGCCTGTCGAAGGCGCTGGTGACGATCCGCACCGACTGTCCGGTGAGCCTCGATCTCGATCGGCTGCGCTTTCACGAGCCGCATACGACGGTGTTGCGGCAGGTGTACGTGGATCTCGAGTTCACATCGCTGGCGCGTCAGCTGGGCGACGCTGCGACGGCGCCGCAGGCTGTGCCAACGGCGAGTGACGATGCGCCGATCGATGTCGTGGCGCGCGAGGATGCCCCTCCGTCGCTGCCGGTCGCGTACACCACCGTGAGCACCATCGAACAACTCACCGCACTGATCGCGCGGTGCCGCGACGTGCCGGTGATCGCATTCGACACCGAGACGGTCGTCGATGCGGAGTGCCCCATTGCCATCAACGCGATGCGCTCGAGCGTCGTCGGTCTTGCGATCGCCACGGCGCCGGGAGCGGCGTGGTACCTGCCGTTCGCGCATGTGCGGGCCGGTGCGGCGCAGGGAGACCTGCTCGATCCCGAGGCACACGTCATCACACCGGTGACGGAGAACCTTCCGCCGCTCCACAGCGATGCATGCAAAGCGCTGGTCGCGCTGCTCGAAGATGCCTCGGTGAAGAAGATCGCCCAGAATGCGAAATACGACATGCTCGTCCTCCGTCGCGCCGGTATCATCCTGCGTGGCCTGGTCTTCGATCCGATGCTCGCCAGCTACGTGCTCGATCCCGGTCGCCGGTCGCACGGTCTCGATGCGCTCGCGCTGGACATTTTCCAGCACCGGATGATTCCGTACGACGAGGTGACGGGCAAAGGCCGCAACCAGATCACGTTCGATCGTGTGCCGGTGGACGCGGCCACGACGTACTCCGCCGAAGACGCGGACTTCACGCTGCGCCTGTACGAACACTTCGAGCCGCTGATCGAGCGGGCCGGTGCGCGACCGCTGCTCGAAGGCATCGAGCTGCCGCTGGTGACGGTGCTGGCCGACATGGAATGGGCCGGGATGTCGATCGATCTGGCCTGGTTCGCCTCGCTCAAGGAACGGTTCACCGCAGAGCGACAGCGCGTCGAGCAGCAGATCTACCTCGCCGCCGGCGAGACGTTCAACATCAATTCGAATCCGAAGCTGCGCGTGATCCTGTTCGAGAAGCTGGGATTGCCCGTGAGGAAGAAGACCGCGACCGGTCCGTCCACGGACGCGAGCGTGCTGCAGGAACTGGCGGATGACGGACACGAGTTGCCGGCCCTGCTGATGGAATACCGGGAGATCTTCAAGCTCGAAGGCACGTATCTCGATTCCCTGCCGACGCTGGTCGATCCGCGTGATGGTCGCGTGCATACCACGTTCAACCAGACGGTCGCTGGCACCGGCCGCCTGTCGTCCACCGATCCGAACCTGCAGAACATTCCGATCCGTCGCGAACTTGGCCGCCTCATTCGACGTGGCTTCGTGGCGGCGCCCGGTACCAGGCTGCTCGCCGCGGACTATTCGCAGATCGAGTTGCGCCTGCTCGCCCACCTGTCACAGGATCCGGCCTTCGTGACGGCGTTTCGCGCCGGCGGCGACATTCACAAGCAGACGGCGAGCATCATTTTCGGCGTGCCGGTGGACGCGGTCACGAGCGAGATGCGTGCACGTGCCAAGACGATCAACTTCGCGACGATCTACGGTCAGGGCGCACGCGCGCTGAGCCTGCAGCTCAAGATCAGCTTCGCGGAAGCGAAGGAATTCATCACGACGTACTTCGAGCGCTTCGCCGGAATCCGGGCGTTCCTCGATTCGCAGGTCGCGCTGGCACGTGAGCAGGGCTATGTGCAGACCATCTTCGGCCGCAAGCGCTTCATTCCCGAAGTGCTGGATCGCAACTTCAACACGCGTGCCTTCGGCGAACGGATGGCGCAGAACTCGCCATTGCAGGGATCGGCTGCGGACCTGATCAAGATCGCCATGTTGAAGATCGCCGACCGACTTCCCGCTGACGGTCACAGTGCGCGCATGCTGCTGCAGGTCCACGACGAACTGGTGTTCGAGGTGCCGGAGTCGGAATTCGACGCCGTGCGCGAACTGGTCGTCCACGAGATGGAGCATGCGGCCGAGTTGAGCGTGCCGTTGGTGGTGGCCACCGGGTTCGGCGACAACTGGCTCGATGCAAAATGACCGCCGATGACGTCGCGCCCGATGCAGCCCACGAGCGGTTGCGCTGGCGTGAGTTTGCGCAACGTCGTGACGGGATGCTGCATGCGATGGACGGCGGTCTCTGGCTGCATCGCCACGTGTGGTTCGGAACGCCGATGGCCCATCTGGTGAGCACCGACCGCGACCTGCTGCTGGCCTACGGCGCGTCGGTCGGACTGCCCGCGCACCGCCTGCAGGAAAAGCCGCTCAAGGATCCACGCACCGGGGAACGACGCGACGCGTGGCACTGGGATCTCGTCGGCCGCTACCTCCCGCCGCTGCCGTGATGCAGCGGCGGTGCACGACACGCGTCAGGCTTTCTCCGCCTCCGTCTTCATTGCGGCGAGGCCCTTCTCGAAATCGCCGCCGATCAGCTTGTCCATCGTCACGAAGACCTGCATGATCTTCGACACGAATGGCGACGGCCCGTACATCGCCCACGTCACCTTCGTCGAATCACCCTGCGGTGTGAGCGTGTATTCGGCCTGACTGCTGCTCTTGATCGGCTTCAGGAAGTCGAGGCTCATCAGCACGCGCGATGACGGGGTGGACTCGAGAATCTCCATCCGTCCGGCACCGGCCTTCGAGTTGCCGCTCCATTGATACACCGCGCCCTTGCCCGTCGGCGCGCCGGTGATCGAGCGTTCCATGTTCGGATCGAGATGCTCCCACGGTGACCACTTGCCGAAGTTGTGGAAGTCGTTGATCAGGCCGAAAATGTTCGCGGGCGGCGCCTTGATCGTGATGCTGCGTTCGACGCGAAAGGTGTCGGGCCTGGTCGCGGCGCGAATGCACACGATCGCGATGATGACGACGAGGACGATCAGCAGCTGCTTGATCATGCAGGACTCCAACGAAGGAAGAAAAACCACAGGCGGCGTGCTTCGGACTTCGTCATCCGGCGCAAATCATCGGTGCCGCCGATCGGGAATTCGCCACCACGCTACATCGTGGACAGCGCCGACGCGATACTCGCCGCTTCGTCGCGGAGACTGAACAACTCGGTGCGCAACTTCGCCTGCAGCCCCGGATCCTCACGGAAATGCCGCCAGGCCAGTGCCCGTTGACGCACCTGCCGCAGCCGCTCGGTGTAGCGCAGGTCCCATGACGCACTCGGTACCAGTGACGCGGCATACAGTACGGCCCACCACGGACCCGTGAGACGCCAGACGACCGCCGTCTGCACGGCGTAGAACAGTGGAATGAGCACCACGCCGAGCACGATGGTGTGCATCGCCAGCTGCGAGCGGGCGGTGGAGGTCCGCACGCCGAGCCACGTCGCAAGCGTGAAAGGCAGCACGTGGTTCAGCCGTCCCCAGAGCGCCAGTGGCACGCCGACGGCAGCCAGCAGCAGCTCGCGGACCACGAAGCGCCCGGCCGCCGGCAAGCGCGTGTCGAGCGCGACGTCGTCGAGGCGGATGCCGAGTCTCGTCGCCGTCCGCCGCAACGCGAACAGGCGACGCTGGACATGTCGCACGCGTTCCTCCGTCTCGGGTTGCAGTTCCCCGCGCTCGAGGCGCTGACGGATGTCGTCGGCTCGACGCGCCACGCCGACCTTTGCAGAGAGCGGAGCGTCAGGATCACCGAGCGGTCGAATGTCCTCCGTGGTCGCCGCAAGCACCGTCGCGAGGTCGAGCACTTCGTCGGCGTCGGTATCGTCGTCGAAGTTCAGTGTGACGGCGTGCAGTCGCTTCGCGATCTCGCGGGTCAGCACATCGACCTGCGACTGTTCGGCCGAGAGTTCGTCGAGCGCGATCGGCTGCCCGACTTCCACCAGAACGCGCGACCGCAGCCCATCCTTGCGTTCGTAGTTGATGCCGATCGGCACGACGGTGACGTCGCGCACGCCGGCGTCGCGCGCGGAAAGTGCGATGCGCGCCGCACCGCTCTTGATGGGTGCGAGGCGCGGTTCGTCCCAGCTTCGACCTTCGGGAAAGATGAGCACCATCGAGCCGGCGGCGAGTGCGGCATGGATGGCCGCGAACGACTCCGCATTGCGAGCTGCGGTGATCGGAGGGGCCTGTGGATCCGGGGCCGCACGCTCGTCCTGCGAACGACGAAGCGGGACGACGCGCATGTGCCTGAGGAATGCGCCGGCAATCGGATTCTCGAACAGCGTCGCCTTGCCCGTGAACGTCAGCTGACGCGGCGCCACCAGCCCGGCGAAGATCGCATCCATCAATTCGTTCGGATGATTCACCACCAGCAGCACCGGCCCGGTGGGTGGTATGCGATCCGCACCATCGAAGTCCGCGTCGCGGTAATACCAACGCACTGCCAGCCGTGCGATACCGGTCAGCAGCCGGTATGACATCGTATCGCGTTCAGGCGGCACTGCCGCGCGATTGGATCGTGGCTTCGTCAGCGGCGCGCGCGGCGGCGGCACCGGCTTTTTCGTCCACCAGGGTGAGCAGCCACGCCCCCACGATGAAGAAGATGATCACCGACAGGATCGCCACCCGGCTGCTGCCGGCCAGCTGCGCGGCCACGGCGAACGCCAGCGGGCCGAGAATGCCGCCGAATTTCTCGAAGACGCTGAAAAAGCCGAAGAACTCGCCGCTCTTGTGCTTTGGTACGAGCGTCGCGAACAACGATCGGCTGAGCGCCTGCGTGCCGCCCTGCACGAGGCCGACGACCACCGCGAGAATCCAGAAATCGCGCGCCGTGCGCAGGAAGTAGCCGAAGATGCAGATCCCGGTATAGACCAGCAATCCGAAGAAGATGGAGCGCTTGGCGCCGAACTTTCCGGCAATCGATCCGAATGCAAACGCCGCCGGAATGCCGATGAACTGCACGAGCAGGATTGCGGCGATCAGTTGGCCCTGGTCGATCTTCAGTTCCGTGCCGTAGACGCTGGCCATCTTGATGATGGTCTGGATGCCATCGTTGTAGATGGTGAAGGCCAGCATCATCAGGAACGCCTGCTTGTAGTCGCGCAGTTCACGCAGCGTGGTGCCGAGCCGATGGATCGACGCACGGATCGGCGCGGCGCGAGTCGCCTCATCGGGCTCGAGACCGCGGGGTGGTTCACCGACGGCCCGCAGCACAGGAATCGCAAATGCGATCCACCAGACGGCGACGGCGATGAAACTCAGTCGCACCGGGAGTGTCGCGTCGGCTGACGACAGGCCGGGGCCGTGGGGCAGGCCCACGAGCTCGGGCTTCTGAATGACGAGCAGCGCGATTGCCAGCAGGAGCCCGCCGCCGACATATCCGAGTGCGTAACCCGCGGTCGAGACGCGATCGATTTCCGACTCGTCGGCGATGTGCGGCAGCAATGCCTCATAGAACGTCATGCTGCCGGTCGCGCCGGCGAGTGACAGGATGAACGTCACCGAGGCGAAGACCATGTCCCCGCGCTGGATGAAGAACATCGCCGCGGTGGCGCCGGCGCCGATCATCATGAACGCGACCAGGAACTTCTTCTTCGCCGCCTTGAAGTCGGCCAGCGCGCCGAGAATCGGGGCAAGCACGGCGATGAGCACGGCTCCGATGGTATTCACGTAGCCCCACCATGCCGATGCTCGCTCCGCATCCATGCTGGTCGCCGCCACCTTCACGAAGAAGATGGGGAAGACCGCCGTCATGATGATCGTCTGCATGCCGGAGATGCCCCAGTCGTACATGGCCCACGCGCGCAGTTCCTTGCGATGCAGCCCGAGCGCGCTGAGCCATCGAGGCCCGGTGCTCCCTGCAAACCTCTGTCCGGCGGATGAATCGGTCGGCACGAATCCTCGGCGGTGACATGAACGATGGTCGCGCCGGGTACGGTAATCGCCCGCGTCGGGTTCGGCATCGCGTTGCCGCACGTGATGCCCGCCGTATGTTTGGGGACATGTTGCCGAATTCTCCGGGATGGAACGCTGCGGTGATCACGCGCTGTCTGCGTCCGCCGATGCTCGTCGCCGGGTCGGCACTGCTCTGGAGCGCGTGCACGAAGGATCAGCCGCAGCCACGTGTCGTGACCGGCGAGCACCCCGTGGCACCGATGACCAAGCCCGCCGATTCCACTGCGTCGGTCGTTCCGGTGCGATGGAATGCAACCGACGGCACCGCCATCTACATCCCTGCTGAAGGGGGCGCCGCGCAGGTCATCCTGCCGCCGGTGATGGACGACAGTGTCCCGAAACCGGCCAGCGCCACGCTACCGATGGGCGCAGCTCCGGCGTCGGTGGATCTGTTCGCGGCGTTCGGAAAAATCGGCACCGTGTCGGTCGGTGAGTTCGTGGCCAACACACAACCGGAAGTCGGCGAAGGGTGCGATGCGTGGCCTGTCGTACCACTTCGTGAAACGACGGGAATTCCCGTGCAGGGCTGGCGCATAGCACTCCAGGCAGGCGTGGCCGATGCCGTACACGCGGACTCCATCGGCTCGATGTCTCGGGGCGATTCGGCGAAGCTGGTCGTGGAGATCAACCGCGCCGCTGCCCAGTTGCCGCTCGACAGCGCCGGCGTGCTTCGACGCGTGCCATTCGGCGTCACGCGTGCTTACCGACTACTGCTCGCCGGCGATGTCGAAACCGTCATCACGGTGGTGGAACGACGCCTGAACATGGAAGCGTCTCCTCGTGTGGAGCGGACGGTGCTGGTACTCGAGAGAGCGCCGAAAACCAGACAGTACAGCGCTGTCTGGAGAGATACGCAGTATGCCGCTGAAGACGATCTGATCGCGGTGGACCTGCTGGCGGTCCTCATGCTGCACGACGGTCGGAGACCGACGGTCTTCCTGGGCCTGGACTTTGGCGACGGTTCGCGAGTGCAGATGCTGCAGCGCTCGGATGCCGGCAAATGGACACTGTACTGGTCGAGCGCCTACACAGGCTGCTGATACGCCCATCTCACGATCCTGATGCCGTGCGAATGTCGGACTGACTTCTTGAACTGCGTGTCTCGCACAGAGACCCTTGGCACAGAGACTTCGCTCGCATGCAGGCAGAAACCTTTCACGCGGGGCTCGCGGGGAAAACGACAGCTGTTGGAACCGCGTCTCGCGAGCGCAGTTCCCAGAACGTTCTGGAGTGGCACTTCCCCGCGTTCCTCGCGAGCCCCGCGTGAACAGTGTCAGGTGAACGCAGTAGACGTCGCGTGTTCTCCGTGGCTGAGTGTCTCTAGACCCCAGCAGTCAAAGCGGACTCAGGGCAGAGCAAGTCAGTCGGCGACGTTCAGGCGAACGCCAAGCGACTTCGGTGCTCGGTAGCGACCGCTAGCGAGCGCAAGCGCGGCGAGTGTCAGTGCGTATGGCAGCGCGAGAAAGAGTTGATACGGCAGCTTGAGGTCGAGCGCCTGAAAAAGAAACTGCAGCGCGCTCGCCATGCCAAAAATTAGCGCCGCCAACGCAGCACCAACGGGATGCCAACGACCCAGTGCCACGATTGCGATGGCCACGAAGCCTCTGCCGGCGGACATTCCCTCTGCAAATGTGCCGACCTGAGCAAGGACGAGCGTCCCGCCGGCCAGCCCTCCGCAGAGTCCGCCGAACAGGATTCCGAAACTCTGCATATTCTTCGGCGAGATGCCGGACGCGCGGGCTGCCGCCGGATTCTCACCAGTCGCGCGCAATGCGAGTCCGAATTGCGTTCTGTACATGCCCCACCAGACGGCGGGAACGAGCAGCGCGGCCAGGTAGGTCGGTACCGGCTGATCGAAGAGTGCGCTGCCGATCAGCGGAATGTCGCGGAGCAGCGGAATGCCGATCGGCGACAACGTCGGCGTCTGCAAGGCGGCGCCGCCGTCGCCGTACAAGACACGATACAGCGTGCTGGTCAGGCCGAGCCCGAGCATGGTGATGGCGGTCCCGGTGATGATCTGGTCGGCAGCGAGTGCAATGGCGACGACCGCGAATATGATGGCGATACCGAGCCCGGCTGCTCCCGCGATGGCCAGACCAGCCATGGGCCCGAACTCGGCGGCGCCGACGAGGCCGGCGAGACAACCGGCGATGATTGCGCCTTCCAGACCGACATTGATGACTCCGCTGCGTTCCGCGACGGTCTCGCCGAGTGCGGCAAGGAGAAGCGGGGTGGCGCTGCGGATGGAGGCGTCGAGGAAGTCGGTGGCAGTTTGCGCGCTCATGTGGCTGGCGCGCTGGTCGGTCCTGAGCGCGGGGTCCCCCCCCGAATCAAACGTCCCCCCGCCGCCGCCCGCGCTCCAATCCATTCCGACGCCACCAGCACCAGAATCACGCAGGCCTCCACCACCCCAACCATCCCGGCCGGCACCTGGGCTTCCCGTTGCATCGCGCTTGCCCCCGCCTCCAATGCGCCGAAAATCACCGCCGACCCGATGGCGCGTGCCGGGTTCAATCGCGCCAGCAGTGCCACCGCGATTGCCGTGTAGCCGTAGCCCGGCGACAGGTTCTCATACAGCGCGTACGTGACGCCCGTCACTTCAACCGCGCCGCCAAGCCCGGCGATCGCGCCGCTCGAGATGAAGGCCAACAGCGTCACTCGCGCGACATCGATCCTGCCAGTACTCGCCGCAGCATGCGGATTGGCGCCAGTCATCCGCAGGCGGAACCCGGGCGCCGTCGCGCGCAAAAACCACCCGATGACAAGTGCGGTGACGACGGCCAGCACGACGCCCGCGTGCAATCGTGTGCCAGGGATCACGCGTGGCAGCCTCAGTGCCTGATCGATCAGTGCGGACTGCGGAAAGGTGCGCGTCGGCTCCTGCAACGGACCGCGCACCAGCAGGCCGGTGATGTTGAGTGCAATCACGTTCAGCATGATCGTGCTGATGACCTCCAGCACGCCGAAGCGGAGTCGCAGCACGGCCGCGATCGCCGCCCAGGCCCCGCCGCACAGCACACCGGCGCCCAACGCGAGCAGCAGGCCGGCCGCACCGAGTCCTGGCGGCAGGTTCACCGCCATCGCCGTGGCCGCTGCAGCGCCGATCAGCAGCTGTCCTTCCGCGCCGATGTTCAGGATGCCCGCACGGAACGCGACGGCGACTGCGAGACCTGCGAAGAGCAGCGGTGTCGCGCGCACGAGTGTACCGGATGCAATCACAGACCACGATCCGAATG
The DNA here is from genome assembly GCA_014379355.1 of Gemmatimonadaceae bacterium. Classification (GTDB taxonomy): domain Bacteria; phylum Gemmatimonadota; class Gemmatimonadetes; order Gemmatimonadales; family Gemmatimonadaceae; genus JACMLX01. The sequence goes on along the minus strand of JACMLX010000132.1, from coordinate 13,388 downwards.
CACCCTGCCACAATGCAGTGAGCGCTTCACCAACCGGGTAGCCACTCGCACCGAGCAATACGGCAAGCACGAGCAGCGCCAGCATCCCTGCAAGCAGCGGTTCCAGGAGTGCACGCAGTACGGTGCGTGAGGTCATGATACGCCCGAGAGCATCGCCCTGCCGACCGACTCACGATCGGACGGCACGTCGCGGATGCGACCGGCCGCGACGACCACGACGCGATCCGCGAGCGACAGCACTTCATCCAGATCACTCGAATACACGACCACCGCCATGCCTGCATCGCGCGCCGCACGCAGCGCGGCCTGCACGTCCGCAGTCGCACGGATGTCGAGACCGCGCGTCGGATTCTCCACCACGAGTGCCGGCGGTGCGTCCGCGAGCTCACGACCGAGCACCAGTTTCTGCTGGTTGCCGCCAGACAGCGTACGTATGGTGACGGCCTCGCTGTCTGCCCGCACATCACGCGCTTTCATCATCGCCGTCGTCGTGGATCGCAGAGCGTCCCAGCCAATGATGCCGCGCCGCTGACCGGCACCACGAAGCGCCACATTCTCGGTCAATGTCGCGTCCAGCACGACGGCATCGCGATGGCGGTCTTCCGGTGCGAACCCGATCGATGCCGGCAGGTGCACCGTGCCGCGTGTCGGCGCCATCCGACCGGCCAGCACACGCAGCAGTTCACGCTGACCGGCGCCTTCGATGGCGGCCACACCGACGATCTCGCCAGCGCGCACCTCGAGCGTTGCGTCGCGAAGTCGCTCGATACCCGTTGCATCGGCCACACTGACTCCAGTCACGGACAACACGACCGGGCCATTCGATGCAGCTGCCGGTGCCGGCGCTGACACCTTGGCGCGCGCCGCCGAGTCGCCGAGCATCGCTCCGGCGAGTGAATCCTCCGTGACGTCCGAGGCGAGCGCCGACAACACCGTCCGCCCGCGCCGCAACACAGTGACACGGTCGGCGACGCTCAACACTTCGCGCAGCTTGTGCGCGATCAGGATCACGGTGCCGCCGGAATCGGCAAAGCGTCGGATCCACTCGAGCAATTCGGTCGACTCCGTCGGCGACAACACTGCCGTCGGTTCATCGAGAATCAACGTGGTCGTGCGTCGGGCGAGCGCCTTCACGATCTCGAGCCGCTGCTGTGCACCGATGGGCAGGTCGCGCACGATTGCACCGGGATCGAGATCCAGGCCCGACTCGACTCCGATGCGACGGATCGTCGCCGCCGTTGCTTCGAGTGAAAAGGCACCGATGCCACCCAGCGCCACATTTTCGGCGACAGTCATTGCGTCAACGAGCGCGAAGTGCTGCTGTACCATGCCGATGCCGTGCGCCATCGCGTCTCGCGGTGAGCGCATGGTCGTGGGCCTGCCGTCGATGTGAATCGTCCCGACATCGGCGCGATCGAGTCCGAATGCGATCTTCATCATGGTCGACTTTCCGGCGCCGTTTTCGCCGAGCAGGGCGTGCACTTCACCCGCGGCGACGGAGAGACTGGCGTCGTCGAGCGCGAGGACGCTGCCGTACGACCGTCGAATGGAGCCGAGCGCCAGACGGGGCGCCGCAGCGGTCACAGGCCGGTCGGTGCCGGAAGAAACGACCACGGCACGTTCCATCGCGCACTGATCGCCGTCGCGAGCGCCTGCACGCCCAGCGTCTCCGTCGCATAGTGCCCTGCATACATCACGACCACGCCAGCCTCCTCGGCATCCACTGCCGTGTGATGCGGGCCTTCGCCGACGATCAGTGTGTCCGCACCCAGGTTCCGCGCTTCGCGGATCGAGTCCGTCGATGCGCCGCCACCACTGCAGATGGCGACGATGTGCGAGCGGCGCGCCGCATCGTGCGGCGTGATCACGGCATGATGATCGTGGCGGGCAGAAAATTGTCGGACGCGTTCGGCGAGGTCCCGGGTCGTGCCGTCGGATGTCGCGACGACGCCGATCGGCACGCCCTTGTAGGCATACCACGTTGACGACGGCGTGAGCATCAATGCGCGTGCGAGCAGTGCGTTGTTGCCGACGTCCGCATGCCGATCGAGCGGAAGATGCGAGCTGTACACGGCGATGTCGTTGTCGAGCAGGAGCTTCAACTTGCGATGCAGCGCGCCACGAATCGGCTGCGCACCCGACCAGAACATGCCATGATGCACGACAAGCAGGTTCGCGCCACATGCGACCGCCTGTTCGACGACACGCAACGACGCATCGACCGCGGCAGCGACGTGTCGCACCGGTCCGGCATGATCGCACTGCAGTCCGTTCATCGCACCTGAATAGTCAGGTGTGGTGTCTGTCTGCAGCAGATCGTTCAGCCAGGGCACGATCTCACTGAGGTCCGCGGACGCCACTGGCGGACTCACTTCGCGACGGCGGTGATCGGAGGAACCGGTGCCGAGAACGTGCCCGCCACCAGCTGCTTCGTGACGGAATCGACGGCCGTCAGTGCCGAGGCCGGAATGGTCGTGCGCAACGCGGGGTTGATCACGAGTCGAACGACGTCCGTCTTCATGCCCAGCGAGATCACGCGTGGCGCGAACGTTCCCGCCTGCACTTCCTTTGCGACGAGCAGGAAGGCGTGCGGGAGATCGATGACGACGCTGCCGAGGACCACTTCCGGCGCGATGCTGTTCTGGTCGCTATTTGCACCGATTATGCGCACTCCCTTCGATTCGCGCGCGGCCTGGAAGACTCCGAGTCCGGCGGCATCGGCATTCTGGAAGATCACATCCACGCCGCGCCCGATCTGTGCGAGCGCCTGCTCCTTGCCGGCGCTGGCGTCGTCCCAGTTGCCGATGTAGGACGTGATCACCCTTATCGTGGGATTGACGGACTTCGCGCCGGCCTCGAACGCATAGAAGCTGCGTTTCACCGGTGGCATTTCCTGACCGCCGATTACGCCGATCGTGCCGGACCTGGTCGCCGCACCGGCGACGATGCCGGCGAGGTAGGCGCCATCCTCGAAGGCGAACTCGAGGCCGGCGATGTTCGGACCGGTCGTATTGCCCGAGGTGGTGACGTACATGGTTTTCGGGAAATCCGGCGCCACGCGTTTGGCCGCGTCCTGATACTCGAAACCATGTCCGAACACGATGCTGTAGCCCTGCTCGCCATACAGCCGAAAATTCTCATCGAACTCTGCCGGCGTCTTTGTCTGGATGTGGCTGACACGAGCGGCAAGGGAATCCTTGATGCGCTGCAGCCCGGCAAACGCACCCCCGTTCCACGCCTGGTCGGACACAGGTCCCGGTGTGAGCAGGGCGACGCGCAGGGTGCCCGTGGATGCAGCTGCGGTGTCCACCGATTCGGACTTTGGCGCACCGCACGCGGCCAGTGACAGGCCGATCAGCAGAGCCGAAAATGTGGAAAACCGGGCAAAATTGCCGGACTTAAGCCTGTAAGTCATTAGTATTGAATGAGTTACGCAGTTGTGAAGAACCCGGAGGTTCTCTACACGACAGAGAATCCGTAGCGTCGCGCGAATTAGGACCGGCCGCCACTCAGTCGGAATCGCTGCCCAGCACAAGGTCCAACACGCGTGCGAGATCGTCGTTCGAGTAGAAATGGATGCGCAGTTCGCCCTTGGTGTTCTTGCCTTTCGAGAGGTGAACGCTGACGTCGGTCTGAAGGTGTCGGCGGAGCCGGTCTTCGATGCTTCGCGCTTCCGCCGATGCCGGTGTGCGTGCCCCGGACGTGGTGGTCTTTGCACTGCGTTTACTCCCGGGGGTGCCCTGTACGCGACGTTCGACGTCGCGGACGCTCAATCCCTGGCTGGCAGCTTCGCGAGCCAGCTCGATCATGGCTCGGTCCTGTCCGAGACCGAGCAGTGCACGGGCATGACCCAGGGAAATGGCGCCTTCGCTCAGCAACCGACGCACGGCGGCCGGAAGCTGGAGGAGCCGCAGCAGATTGGCGACGGTCGAGCGGTCCTTGCCGACGACCTCACCGACTTGTGTGTGCGAGAGCGCAAACTCATCGACGAGGCGTTTGTAGCCTTCGGCCTCCTCGAGCGGATTGAGGTCGCTTCGCTGGAGATTCTCGATGAGTGCAAGCGTCAGCAGCGTTTTGTCGTCGATCGTGCGGACGACGGCGGGAATGTCGGTCCATCCCAGTGCAGACGCGGCGCGGAAACGCCGTTCGCCGGCGATCAGCTCGAAGCCGACGCCAGCGGGCGAGGGCCGCAGGGTGATCGGCTGCAGCAAGCCGGACGCTTTGAGGGACGCCTGGAGTTCGGAGAGTTCCTCGAGCTTGAATTCCTTGCGCGGCTGGTACGGGTTTGGTCGAATTTCACTGAGTCGCACATGCTGCAATCCGGCAGCGGCGTTGCTGTCGCTGGCGACGGCCGAGGGGTTTCGCGGTTCCGGAGCCTTCATGGCCAAGAGGGCTTCGAGACCTCGTCCGAGGCGTCGGGGTTGTTCAGGGGGCATGGAGCGGATCCGGAGGGCGTCGAGTGGCTGTCGCGATCGGCGATGGTGGAGCGGGTGAGCGCGGTTCAGCGATCGGCGCGTCTGGCAGATCCGTTCGGGTCGGCGGGGGTGGTCCGGTGTCGGGCGATCAATTCCTTGGCGACGGCCATGTAGGCCTGTGCGCCGACCGACGCGAGGTCGTAGAGGATGATCGGTTTGCCGAAGCTCGGTGCTTCGGCGAGTCGGACGTTCCTCGGAATGACGCTTTCGAACACCTTGGGCCCGAAGTATTCACGGGCGTCGGTCGCGACCTGGCGCGAGAGGTTGAGTCGCGCGTCGTACATGGTGAGGAGCACACCGTCGATTCCCAGCGCTGGATTGACGCTGCGCTGGACCAGATGCACGGTATTGAGCAGTTGCGACAGTCCCTCGAGAGCGTAGTACTCACACTGCACGGGGATGAGCAGCGCGTCAGCGGCGGCGAGCATGTTGACGGTGATCAAGCCGAGCGACGGCGGGCAGTCGATGAGGATGTAGTCATACTCGTCACGGATTTCGGCGACGGCATTGCGCATCATGGCTTCGCGGGCCTCACGATCGACGAGTTCCACTTCGGCGCCGGCGAGATCTGCCGTGGCGGGCAGCACATCGAGGGTCGGGAACTGGACGTGGCGATGGCGGGCGGCGGAGATTGAGCTTTCGCCGATGAGGACGTCGTACGTCGTCTGGGTGACAGTATCGCGCGCGAGTCCGATGCCGGAGGTGGCATTGCCTTGGGGATCGCCGTCGATGAGCAGGGTACGCTGTTCGGCCACCGCCAGGCTGGCGGCGAGGTTGACGGCGGTCGTCGTCTTGCCGACCCCGCCTTTCTGATTCGCGATCGCTATGACTCGAGCCACTGGTGTGTGCGGCGGGGGAGGAGGATGACCTGCGCCGAATATACTCCGCGAGAAGCGCCGTGGTGCCTGCGGATGTTCCACGTGAAACACGTCGCCCCACAAACGGAGTGTTTCACGTGAAACACGCGGAGCAGCTGGGATCGCATTAAGCTAAGTACATGTGACGTATAGACTTACATTGCCAATTGGCGCTGCGTTCATCAGCGGGCGTCGCAGTGTCTCCTCGCCACGGCGTGACCACAGCGATCAGCGAACCCGCATTTCGATTATGTGCGCGTCACGCCAACTTGCCCGTCACTCCTCCACCACCACATGCCCATTTCCCTGCCCCCGAGCGGCCCGACGCTCGCCGTCCGGCGCCCCGCCTTCGAAACCGCCGGGCTCTCACGCGAAACCATCGACCGGGTCCTCAACCTCACCGATGAGGAGTTCCGCGTCGAAGGCCTACTGATCGTGATCGGCCCGCTGCCGTCCCCCGACGACGTGCCGAACCTCATCGAATTGTTCGAAGAGGCGGGATTGGTATACTTCGATGACTTTATGGAAATTCCAGGCGGGTTCCCCGACTGGCTCGAACTCTACGTGCGACACCGCTGACCGTCCTGCGCGGTGACACGCCGATCACACACCGCGCGCGACACGTCTCCGGAACATCGCTGCAGAATTCGCCCCATCCCATTTCTGCAGACGTTCCCTACCGCCGCCGTCCGGGTGTCGCTGCCGACGCCGAGGTGTCCGCGCGTGATGGCGCCGATGAGACAGGGGTCTTCACGATGCGATGCACACCGTGCCATCCGCAGACCAGACACCAGCTCGACCGGAACTGCGGCAGCCAACGCAATACGCCGCCCGACTCCACGCGTGTCGTTTCGGCGTCGCACTGCGGACACCGGACGCCGTCCGGCAGGATCCAGAGAAAGACGATCGTCGCGGCCACGCCGCGCAAGACGAACAGTCCGCCGAAGACCAGAACGAACAAGACAGTGTCGGACATGCAGTCACCCCACAGGCGTTCGGCACTCAGGTCATGCGCGGCACGTGCTCGGTACGGGCAGACGATGCGTCAGAGACGTGCCTCGATCGCGGACCAGACTTCCACAAAGGCCACGCCATCGTCGATGCGTTCCACGCCGACTTCGACATCGCATCCGATGTGCGTCCCATCGACGCTGCGCGCCGCGACCACCGCGCTCGCACCGTTGTGCGCCGGCAGACGGATCTGACCTGCGCCGAATGCGGGAATCGCCGCGACCACGAGCGCGGGCACGCCCTGCATCGCGAAGCGCGGATCGAATTCGTGATCGCTCACCGGAATCGCCACCGCGCGCCGGACCAAAAACCGCGCACTCGATACGCCCATCAGGACGGCGGCAATCGATGCGAGCGTGATCACGACACCTGACGCCTGTTGCTGTACGAGCAACGACCCGACGAAACCCGTCAGTGTCAGGGCACCAGCCAGCATCGCCCATCGGGTGCGGACCACCGAGCCGGCCTCTCCGCGATCACGCTCGACGCCGGCCACCATCACACGGACCGACATCAGCAGGCCCGCGACAAAGACAAGATGAAAGAGACTGAAACGGCCCACGCACCACTCCTCGATTCAACGGTCGAACGCGTACGCACAATCTCCTGATACGAGCGGCACCTGCCGATCACGCAATTCGGCACGCGTCGCGCCCGCACTCAACGAAGTGTGCGCTGAAAGAACGCAACGGTCTTCGGCCACGCCGAACGTGCGGCCGTGAGATTGGCGCCGTTCTGCCCATCCTGCTGGCGCAGGAAGCCATGCCCGGCGCCCGTGAGAATCACAGGCTCGTACGGCTTGCGAAGTGCTTTCATGGTCGAGTCCGCGCCGGGAATCGTCGCATTCACGCGCGCGTCGTTTTCACCATACAGACCGAGCACCGGAGCCCGCACCGTCGTCAACTCGGTCGACGCGGGTGCCGTTCCGTAGTAGACCACGGCTCCCTTCAGCTTCGGGTGCGCACGCACCGCCGCGTTGAACGACGTGGATCCGCCCCAGCAGAATCCGACCACGCCGAAGCTCTGCTTCGCGGCGGGCAACGACATGCCATACTCTGCGCTGCGTGCGATGTCGCGCTGCACGCTGTCGGGCGCGAGTGTACGAATCAGCGCAGAGGCCTGCGCCTGCATGATCGTATCGCCCGCGGCGAGCGTGTATTTGCCGGTGAGCAGATCGGGTGCAACGGCGATGAAGCCATCCGCCGCCAGTTGATCGGCCACCCCGCGCACCCAGGTGCTGAGTCCGAAGATTTCGTGGATCACGACTACCACCGGCGCCTTGTCCTTGCGCTCCGGATACACGACCCATGCCCGCAGCGAGTCGGATCCGCCCGGTGTGCGCGGGATCATGACGTATTCGCCATGGCGCGGTGAGGTGGCGAGTCGTGCGGCGACCGTCAGTGCGCCCGCGGGCAAGTTCGCATCGTCGGGCTGTGCCGTGCCAGCCGCGACGCCAGATGCAGCCGGCTCGTGCGCCAAATGCTCATCGTGTTCCCGACCCTGCTGAACCGCGGGCGTTGCGCAGGCGGAGAAGGCGAGGAGGCTCAGGACGGCCGCAGCGCAGGCGGTGGCAGGCGGAAGGGACATCGATCGATACCGGAGAAGTGAGACGTCGAGGTGTGCAGAGTGCGCCGGGTGGGATCGGCGCACACACGTCAGCGCACTGTCGCGCTGTCCGGTGCGTCGTGCACCGGCTGCGGACCCGAGGCGGCACGATCCACGAATTGCGCCAGAAAATCGGGTACGCGCTCGCTGAGGTACGATCGCGACCGTCGCGGCGAGTCGCCAGTGATGAAGCCGACATGTCCGCCGTGCTGCACGAACTCCGTGTGCACCAGCGCGTTGGCGCGTGCACGCTGCCGCACCTCGTCGAGGACGTCACGAGGCAGAAACGGATCGTCGGCGGCGCTCAGCAACAGCAGCGGAACACGAGCGGTTTCCACGAAATGTTTGGCGCTCGAACGCGTGTAATAGTCCGTGGCACCATCAAAGCCATGAAGCGGGCCGGTGATGAGATCGTCGAATTCCCAGAGGGTACGGATGCGCGCGATCCGTTCAGGTCGCGGGAACCGATCGGGATAACGCGACGCCTTCTCGAGGGCCTTCACGCGCAACGAACGGAGAAACCACTTTTCGTACATGCTCGTGACGCCGAGACTGATGTGCCGGGAGCCACGCTCGAGGTCGAACGGCACCGAGACTGCTGCGGCGGCGCGCAGTGTGGCGGGCAGCGGGAGTGACGCATCGCCGATCAATTTCGTGAGCACGTTGCCGCCCAGCGACACACCGCACGCGATCAGCGGCGCGGAGGGGTAGAGCGCCGCCAGACGATTCAGGAACCAGGATGCGTCGTCGGTTTCGCCGGAATGATAGAATCGTGCGGCGCGATTGTTGATGCCGCCGCAGGAGCGCCACAGCAGCATGTCGGCCGCCCAACCCCGCTGGGCGACGGAGCGGAACAGCGATGGCACATAGTGCGATCGCTCGGTGCCTTCGAGCCCGTGAAACAGCACGAATCGCGGCGCCGCCGTGAGTTCCGCGTTGGCGCGCAGTACCACCACCTCGTCCCCGTCCGGGGTCTGCCACACCTCTCGGCGCGCGTCGACTGGTCGTTCCGGCGCGACGAACTTGCCCCAGAGCGTCTGGATATGCGGATTCCGGGCGAACCATGGCGCACGGAAGGTCGATGTGGCTGTCATGCGGTGCTGGAGATCCTACATTGGTTGGGGTCGCCGTCGCATCGTCGACAGACGCAGCGCGCGTGACAGGAAACGCGGGGTCAATACGTCGCGCTGCAACCTACCTGTTCACGTGGCGCCGCCTGTCTCATGTGTGCGATTCGGCCGATCACCATCACGCCGCTGAATGCGCGAGTGTGTGTTCGGCGCGCCAACTCCATCCTGCAGGACACCGATGCCCGTCCAGATTTTCGGCACGAAGAAAAGTGCGGCCACACGCAAGGCACAACGCTTTTTTGCCGAACGACGGGTCCCGGTGCATTTCGTGGACCTGGCGGAGCGGGCGGCGTCGAAAGGGGAGCTGCAGCGGTTCGTGCAGAAATTCGGGGTCGACGCACTGATCGACCGGGAGGGCAAACGGTTCCATGAGCTGGGGCTTGGCCCAGCGCGATACGGGACGGATCGCTGGCTGGACATCCTGCAGGACGAACCATTGCTGCTGATGCAGCCACTCGTCCGCAATGTGAACAAGCTGAGCATTGGGGATAGCGATGAGGAATGGAAGCGGTGGGTGGCGGAGGGCCTGACGTGAGCTCCGCCTTTGTGGCTTGACGCGTCGCACCGGTCAGGCCGCGTGCGCTTTCGTCTCGACGCCGCCGCAAGAGCCATGTGAAAATTGTGTTCAATCAGAGCATCAACTAATCACTACCGCGCCAGTGATACGGCACTGATGACGCTATGGTCAAACTCGGCATCACGGCTCGGCCGCTCCACGTCCACCTTTCTTGAGCGCCTTGGCGAGCGTGCCGAACTCCGGCAAGCCCGCATCAAAGAATCGCGTCTCCGTGGTGTCCACGAGACGGATCGCGCGATCTGCCAGCGCGCCGCCTGTACCGGTGACGGCGATCGACCGCGCCCGCTTGTCGCTCGGGTGCGCGGTGCGCGTGATCAGGCCGCGTCGCTCCAGGGTGCGGAGGACCTCTGACGTCATGACGGGATCGGCGCTGGCGTGTGCAGCAATATCCGATTGCCGGACCCCGCCCCCTCTGGCGGTCAGCCAGGCCGCTGCGACCAGCAGGCGAAACTGCGCAGGGGTGAGGTCGAGCGGCGCGAGAGCTGCTCGCAGCTGCAGTGACCAATGCGTGGCCACCCGCTCGAGCAGGGCGCCTCGCGCGGCCGCGGGTGACTCCTCGCGCGCTGCGAGCATCGGTGCGGTCGACAGGGTGACGGTCATCGTCCCTCGCTCGGTGATCAGAGGTCGGCGTCACAAGCCCGAATGTGTGGCGCTGAGGCTGTTCGCGCAGGATGTGACGTACGCTCGATACTGCGCTCACGTACCAGATGAAGCACGTACGTTAACCATATTGCTTCGCAACACGTTGAACTGCTACGCGTGAGAAGCTTTATGCTTCGTACACGAATTAAAGTAGTGCGTACACGAGCTGGAACAAGGAGGCGAGTGGCTGCCCCCAATAGGCGCAACCCGGGCGCCACTCCGCCGACCGTCTCAGGGCGGGTCGAACGACCCGATGAAGCCGATCTCCGGCTCCAGGTGATGGCCGAATTTCTCGAAGACGGCCCGCTGCGCATGTGCGATCAGGGCCCGAACGTCGGTTGCCGAGGCGTGGCCGAGATTCACCATGATGTTGGCGTGGATGTGCGAGATCTGCGCGTCACCGATGCGAAATCCCTTCAGGCCGCACTGATCGACCAGGCGTCCAGCGCCGATACCCTCGATCTTCTTGAAAATCGAGCCAGCGCTCGGGTGGTGCTCGAGCCAGGGATGACGGGCGCCGCGCCAGCTCAGGTTCTCCTGCAGAATGCGGTGCATGTCGAACACATCGCCCCGTGCCAGCCGGAAAGTGACATCCAGGACCACATCGCGGGTGTGGTGGAAGACGGTGTCGTCGTAGCCGAACCCGACATAGCTGGCATCCACCGTCGTCCGCTCACCTGACTCCCTCCGGACGCGGCACGAGTCGAACACCTCGGCAATGAACATCGTGCGCTCGCGGTCCGGCGCCGGCGAGAGGAAGTGGAGATTCTGCCAAATCGCCCCGCCGACCGTGCTCGGGATGCCGACATAGTGTTCGAGCCCGGACCAGCCCGCGCTCACCGCATCGCGAATCAGGTCCGCCATCACGGTGCCGCTTTCCGCGATGCATCGTCCATCGCTGTGCCACGTCACGTGACGCGCGCGATTCCGGATCACGAGCCCACGGTAACCGCCGTCGCCGACCAGCACGTTCGCCCCGAGCCCAAGCACGAACCAATCCACACCCGCAGACTCGGCGCTATCAATTGCCTCTGCCAGATCGTCGCCCGTGTCTGCATCGTACAGGAGGTCGGCCGGACCCCCGATTCGGAAGGTGGTGTATGGCGCAATCGCGGCGACGCGCCTGAGACGCGTCGGCGAGAGGCGTTCAGCCACCGCATCGAGCGTCGCAGCTGGCACCGGTCTGGTGCCACGGTTGGTTGCAGTCGTCATTGCTCCAAACAACACGGCCCTCGTGCTGCGTGCCAGTTGTCGATGCACACGTCGCGCGTTCACCAGCCTTCCCCACTGTCAGTGACCCGAACACGCTCCAGCCGTATCGCCATCATCACGCCGTTCGTCGTGGCCGTGCTCGCGCTCACGTCGTCGCTGCAGGCGCAGCGCACGGAACTCGAGCGCGTCATCAAGCGCACGGTGCTGCGCAACGGTCTCGAAGTGATCGCGGTCGAGAATCATGGCATTCCGATCGCCACCGTCGAACTGAACGTGAAGAATGGTGCGTTCACGCAGCGCCCCGAGTACGAGGGGCTCGCGCACATGTACGAACACATGTTCTTCAAGGCGAGCAAGGCGTATCCGAATGCCGAGGCGTTCGGGCAGCGTTCGGCGGAGCTGGGCGCGCGCTACAACGGCACGACGCAGGAGGAGCGGGTCAACTATTACCTCAGCCTGCCCTCGGACAGCGTGCGTGGCGGAATATCGCTGATCGCCGATGCCGTCCGCGGACCACTGTTCCTGCCGAATGAACTGGCCCAGGAGAAGGAAGTGGTGCTGGGTGAATACGATCGCAACGAAGCGTCACCCGGTTTCGACATCACGCAGAAGCTGAGTGCCGCACTGTATCCCGGTCAGGCGAGCCGCAAGAACACGATCGGCAATCGCGACGTGCTGCGGACGGTGACGCCGGAAAAGATGAAGTTCATCCAGAGTCGCTACTACGTGCCGAACAACATGGCGCTGATCGTGACGGGTGACATCAACCCGGCGCAGATCTTCGCGTATGCGGATTCGGTACTCGGCGATTGGGCGAAAGGCGCCGATCCGTTTCAGCTCGATCCGGTGCCGCCGATTCCGGCGCTGACACAATCGTCAGCGATCATCAGCGAGGCGGAAGTCGGTGCCATCACGGTGCTGATCCAGTGGCAGGGGCCGAGCGTGCGGCGCGATCGCGCCAGCACGTATGCGGCCGACGTGTTCTCGGATGCCTTGAACACGAAGGGTTCGCGTTTCCAGCGGCTGCTGACCGACAGTGGCCTCTGGACCGCGATCGGCGTCAATTACTACACGCTCGACCAGGTCGGTCCGATCACGATCAGCGGGCAGACCACGCCGGAACGCTTGAAGGACGCGCTTGCGGTGCTCTGGCGTGAAATCGACAAGCTGGATGACCCGGGCTACTTCACCGTCAGTGAACTCGAGGCGGTGAAGGCGCAGCGAGGCACCGACAATCAATTCGGCATCGAGAAGACGTCCGAGCTGACACACACGATCGGTTTCTGGTGGGCTGTCGCCGATCTCGACTACTTCCTAGGATACGTGGACAACATGGCGCGACAGACGCCGCCGGATCTGCAGCGCTACGCCGCGAAGTTCATCGTCGGCAAGCCGAGTGTGACGGGCGTGCTGATCAGCGCCGCCGATCGTGCGCGACTGAAGCTGACCGATGCGGATGTGGTCGGTCCGGTGAAGGGCGCAAAGGTGACGCCATGAGCCGCGCCCTGCGGGCCGGCGCGCGCGGGCTCGTGATGGCGCTGCTGCTCCCACTGTCAGCGCAGGCGCAACGTCTCGCCGATTCCGCGACGACGTCGTTCGAGGTCAACGGCCTGCGCGTGATTCACCGTCGCGTGACGGCCAACGAGGTCGTGGCGGCGAACCTGTACCTGCTCGGCGGCGTGTCGGCGGTGCCTGCGGCCAAGGCGGGGCTGGAACTGCTGCTGCTGGAGGCGTCGGAACGCGGCACGAAGAAGTACCCGCGCGAAATTCTCGAGCGGAAAATGGCGCGCCTCGGCAGCGCCATCGTGGCGTCGCCGTCGATCGACTGGACGATGGTCGGAGTGCGCAGCACGGTCACCGCGTTCGATTCGACGTTTGC
>JACMLX010000131.1 GCA_014379355.1 Gemmatimonadaceae bacterium | reverse complement strand
CGCCGTCACCGCGCATCGGCACGGTCTACGGCACGCCCGGCGTCCGACTGACCCGCGAGACCGGCGCGTGAGTGCTGCCGCCGGGGTCCTGCCGTCCCGTGCTGCCAAACCCGCGCGCACCGCGGAGGTCGCACTGGCCATCGGCGTCGTCGCGATCATCTCGCTGCTCGTCGTTCCGCTCCCCGCCGTCATTCTCGACCTGCTGCTCGCCGCCAGCATCGCCAGCGCACTGGTCGTGCTGCTCGTCGCGCTCAGCACCAAGGATCCGCTCGAATTCTCGTCGTTTCCCGCGGTCCTCTTCATCCTCACGCTCTTCCGCCTCGGCCTCAACGTCAGCTCGACCAGGCTGATTCTCGGTGAGGGCCACGCCGGCAACATCATCCAGGCGTTCGGCACGTTCATCCTGCGCGGCAACTACGTCGTCGGCATCGTCGTCTTCCTGATCCTGCTGGCGATCAACTTCGTCGTCATCACGAAAGGCGCAGGACGCGTGGCTGAAGTCGCCGCGCGCTTCACGCTCGATGCGATGCCCGGCAAGCAGATGGCGATCGACGCCGATCTCGCCGCCGGCATGATCGACGAAGCCACCGCACGCCAACGCCGCGACCGTGTCTCGCAGGCGGCCGACTTCTTCGGCTCGATGGACGGTGCATCGAAGTTCGTCAAGGGCGACGCCGTCGCTGCGCTGCTCATCACGGGCATCAACATCCTCGGTGGCATCATCATCGGCGTGATGCAGAAAGGTCTCAGCATCGGTGCTGCGGCCAACAAGTACACGATGCTCACCGTTGGTGAGGGACTCGTGAGCCAGATCCCGGCGCTGATCATTTCCGTCGCCGCCGGCCTGATGGTCACGAACTCGTCGAACAACGGCAATGGCATGGGCGACGTCATCACCGGCCAGCTGGCGCGTCAGCCGCGCGCGTTGTGGATCGCGGCCGGTGTGCTCTGCAGCTTCGGCCTGATGCCCGGCCTGCCGGCGTTTCCGTTCTTCGCACTCGCCGGCACGATGGCATTCATCGCACGCAGCGCCACGGCGATCGAGGATCGCGTCGAAGCTGCGCAGATGATCGCCGACGCTCCGAAGGCCGCACTGCCCGCCACGACCGATCCGATGCAGGACCTGCTGCAGATCGATCCGATCGAACTGGAAGTCGGCTACGCCGTCATTCCGCTGATCGATGAAAAGCAGGGCGGCGACCTCCTCGAACGCATCTCACTGCTGCGCAAGCAGGGTGCACAGGAACTCGGCATCCTCGTGCCGGCGATTCGCATCCGTGACGACATCCGCCTGCCCGCCAACGAATACATCGTGAAGATCCGCGGCGCCGAGGTGTCTCGCGCCGAAGTCATGCCTCGTTTCCAGCTCGCGCTCAACACCGGTGGCGTGATGCAGGACATCGATGGCATGGACACCGTCGATCCGAGCTTCGGCATGCCCGCGAAGTGGATCACCGCACAGGCCCGCGTCGAAGCCGAAGCCGCGGGCTGGGTGGTGGTCGAGCCGAGCACCGTGATTGCGACCCACCTGATGGAGACGCTGAAGGCGCATGCGGCGGACCTGCTGGGCCGTCAGGATGTGCAGGAGATGGTCGACGCGCTGAAGAAGAGTCATCCGGCGCTCGTCGAGGAGATCATCCCCGGCCGCATCAACCTCGGCACGCTGCATCGTGTGCTGCAGCGCCTGTTGCGCGAGCGTGTGCCGATCCGCGACCTCGTGTCGATTCTCGAGGCGCTCGGTGATGCCGCGGAAACGACGAAGGATCCGGAGCAGCTCACGGAAGTCGTGCGGCGTTCGCTCTCGAACTCGATCAGCCGCCTGTTCCTCGACATGACCGGCAGTGTGCGCGGCGTGACGATCGGTCCGAAGCTCGAGGCGGCATTGATGGGCCTCTTCAGTCCGCGTGGTACGCAGCAGGGCATGTCGCTGCTCAATCCGGACACGCTGGCCACGCTGCTGCGCGACCTGAACGGCATTGCAACGATGCATTCCGTCGAAGGCCGTCCACTGCCGCTGATCACACCACCCACGCTGCGCGTCGGCGTGCGGCGCCTCATCGAACCGGTGCTGCCGAATGTGCCGGTCATCAGCCTCGCCGAATTGCCGGCGTCGGTCAATCTCACGTCCGTAGCCACCTGGGAGTTGCCGTATGCGTCTTGAGACCTTTCGTGCGCGGGACCTCGGGTCCGTGGCGCGCAGCGCAGAAGCCATCTTCGGCGACGACGTGATCGTGCTGCAGACACGCAGCGTACGCGAGAACGGCGAAACCGGCGTGGAAGTCGTCGCCGCCGCCGCCGCGGATGTCGATGCGTTTCGTGAGCAGCTGACACCGACACACCTGCCGCTGCCGGCGACACGTCGCGGGAATCGACCGTATGTCATCGCGCTGGTCGGACCGACCGGCGCCGGCAAGACGACGACCATCGCCAAGCTCGCCTCGAACCTGCACGCCTTCGGCAGCTGGACCGTCGGCATGATCACGCTCGACACGTTCCGCGTGGCTGGTTTGGAGCAGATCGCTACCTATGCCGAGATCGCCGGCTGTCCGCTGGAAGTAGCGTACGACGCCGACGATGCCGCGCGCGCGATCGCGCACCTCAACGCCGTCGATGTGCTGCTCGTCGACACGCCGGGCCGCAGCCCGAAGTCGGGCGCCCGGGACGAGGAGTGGTGGCCGATCCTGCGCGCAATGCGTCCTGACGAAATCCATCTCGTCGTGCCGGCCGGCGTCCGTCCCGATGTCGCCAGCACCGCCTACAACACACACGTCGCGATGAAGCCGACGCACCTGTTGCTGACCAAGCTCGATGATGTGCCGGGTGACACCGGTGTTGCCGATCTCGCTGCACTGCTCTCCCTCCCGACGCGCTGGCTGACCGACGGTCTCGATGTTCCGGCCGATCTCAAGCCGGCTCCTCAGCGCATTCTCGCTTCACTCGGCCTCGTGGCCGGACAGGTGGCCACATGACCAGCTCCACTCGCACGCGTCGCTTTGGCCTCACGGCCTCACAGCCCGCAATCGAAGCCGCAGCCAATGCTGTAATTCCGATGGTTCCGGTGACCGACGCGCGGATTGTCGCGCGGTCGCCGAGGGCCACGCTCACCACCACGACGCGCAGCGGCGCTGCGCCGACAACGAAGCGAAAGGAGCCGACGATGGACCCGCAGGTTTCGCTCTGGCGCGCCCTGGCCTCCGGAGATCCTCTGGCACGCGAGCAACTCCTCAAGGAACATCTCGGACTCGTGCATCACGTCGCACGACAGATGTCGAAGACGCTCGCCGTGAAGGCGGACTTCGATGAACTGGTGAGCTCCGGCTCGATCGGCCTGATGTCGGCGCTCGAGGCATTCGATGTCGATCGCGGCCTTGCGTTCAGCACCTTTGCCGCACCACGCATTCGTGGCGCCATCCTCGACGAGCTCCGGCGCCAGGATCACGTGCCACGCTCGATCCGCCGCAAGACGCGTGAGATCAGCCAGGCGCGCGAAGCACTCGGTCGCGTCCTCGGACGCTCACCGAATGATCGCGAAGTGGCCGATCACCTTGGCGTCGACCTGCAGACGCTCTGGAAGTGGCGCTCGGATGTCGAAGGTGCGCATCACGTGCCGCTCGATCGCAGCCCGAGTGAGACCGAAACGCTCGCCCCGACGCCCATCGAAGTCCTCGCCGATGAAGCGAACGATTCGGTGGATGACCTGATCACCCGCGAGCAGGAAGTGCATCACCTGCGCGATGCGATCCTGCGGCTCAAGGAACAGGAGCGCACGGTGCTCAGTCTGTACTACTTCGAGGAACTGAAGTTGCACGAGATCGCCGACATCCTGCAGCTCACGGAAAGCCGGGTCTCGCAGATCCGCAGCAAGGCGCTGCTGAAGCTGCGGACGGAATTGCGTCCGCTGCGTGAGGAAGTGGCGTGATGCCGACCATCGACATCGCGCAGCTGCGCACCCGCGCCACGGAGCTCGGCCAGCAGCTGATTGCGCCGGACCAGATCGTGGTGACCATCACCGCAGCACTGCTGGTCGTGGTGTTCCTGCTCGCGATCGGCACCATCTGGCGTGGTCGCCGTCGCACGGTCGCCGCGCCGCCCTCGACGTCGAACCCCAGTGGGTTCACACGCTGGCTGACTCCGATGGGCATGAAATCCATTCCCGCCGGGCAGGCCGTCGCTGTGCGTCCGCGCCGCAAGTCGGGCTCGAACAAGGCGATCAAGGTGTCGACGCCCGTGTCGAAGGTGCAGACGCGCGTGCTGCGCAACGCGGGGGCGGACGCCCTCGAGATCGCGCGCAGGACAGGACTCGCACGTGATGCGGTCGTGATGATGATGGCGAACGCGAATCCACAGGGCGTCGCGACGAAGCAGTCGTCCGCGAAGGTCGCTACGGCAGCTCAGTCGCCGACGCGCAGTGTGTCTTCCGAGCGTGCGATGACCGAACCTGGTGCGTACGCCACTGCGTCGCGCGCACAGGTGCCGGCGGCGAAAAGCCGGACGCTCGGGACGCAATTGAACGCGCGGCTGAGCTGAGGCGCGCACGACGAGCTGCACGGGTGCGTGCGCCGCAGGCGTACCGCTGCCTGACATTGGAAACAACGGCCCGGGTTGACGCCTCGATCGCGCCACCTGGGCCGTGTTGCATGCGCAAATCGAGCTCCACCATGCGGTGGATGCGCCGGCAAGGATGCCGCCGTACATTTTCCCAGTTCCATTAGGCGCATAACGAAACCGTCTGAGCCAGGAGGGTTGCAGTGTTCATTCCTTTACGATCCGCGATCGCTGCCATGCTGTTCATGGTTGCATCGGGAGCCGGCGCGCAAGCGGCCGATACGACGCTCGAGGCGCGCAATGCGGCGGTGATCCGGCGGCACCACGATGCGATCAACGCCGGCGATATCGCGGCCGCGGCGGCGCTGTACGCGGAGAAGGTGCTGAACAATGGCAACGCCGTCGATCGTGCGCGACTGTTCGGCATCATGCAGGACAATTCGCGCACCTTTCCCGACTGGAACATGCGAATCGACCGCCTGGTCGCGCGCGGCGACACGGTGGTTGCGCTGATCACCGCCTCGGGAACGCACAAGGCGGTGAGCCAGCGACCGGTGAATGGCGGGTTGTATTTCAACATAGCACCCACCGGAAAGCACTTCTACGTGCTGCACACGCACTGGTTCATCGTCAAGGACGGGCTCATCACCGAGCATCTCGCAACGCGGGATGATCTCGGCATGTCGCGGCAGCTCGGACTGGTCGCGCCGGCACCGCCGCGTCCGCCGGACGAATAGCGAGGGCATAGGACACCGCCGTGACGCACTCGGCAGTCGTTTCCGCCTCCGGCAGGAAGTACCCAGCCTCGGCAGAGTGCGCTACGGTATCGACTTGTGGTAAGCCATTGCCGTACAACGGTTTAAGCAAACAGGCCAAGCGGCCCCTCGCTTGCGCATGGGATGGGCAGACCCCTGCCTCCCGTCCATGCCCCCCATCCTCCGAAACTCCGGTCTGACCAGTGCCGCCGCCGCGCTCGCGTTCTACGAGCGCCGGCAGCAGTCGATCGCGAACAACCTCGCCAACGTCGACACGACCGGCTTCAAGAAGGAGCGCGTGTTCGGTCGCATGGTGGACGACGCCGTCGCCGCCGCCGAGTCGAGCACCGATCGCTCGCAGGGCGACATCACACCGACGGCCAACGCGCTCGACGTCGCGATGCAGAGTGATGCCTTCCTTGTCGTGCAGACACCGGATGGTGAGCGCCTCACGCGCGGTGGAGCGCTGCGTCTCGACGACCAGCGGCATCTCGTCACGCAGCAGGGTCATCTCGTGCTCGGAGAGAACGGGCCGATCACGTTGCCGATGGGTGATGTCGGCATCAGTCGCGACGGTGTGATCACGGTGCAACCGCCACCTGATGGCGAGACGCGTGCCGGCAAGGGAAAGCTGCCGACGCGTCTCAAGGCCGCAGTCCTGCGCATCGAGAGCGTGCCGGCGAATGCGTCGCTGCAGCACCTCGGCGCTGGATTGTTCCTGCCGGACGCAACGCGCAAACCGGCCGCAGACGCCGACCGCCAGGTCATGCAGGGCGCCCTCGAGAGCAGCAACGTGAACGCGATCGAATCGCTGACCGAGATGATCGACACCGTGCGCGCCTATGCGGACGTGCAGAAGTCGATCTCGGTGATGGATGACATCCGCGGCATCGCCGCCAACCAGATCGGGAAACCGGTCTAGTCCCGCACAGGAGAGAGCAACCATGGATCCAGCACTTCGCGCCGCCGCCAGCGGCATGCGCGCCCAGCAGACCCGCCAGGAAGTGATCGCGAACAACCTCGCGAACGTGAACACCACGGGCTACAAGCGCAGTCGCGCGAATTTCGAGGACCTGCTGTACCAGACGGTCACGGGTCCGCAGGTGATCGGTGGTCCCGCCGCCAACACACTGCCCGCCGTGCAGATCGGTCGTGGCGTGCGACTGTCGAGCGTGCAGAAGGACCACGCGCAGGGTTCGATCGAGACGACGCAGAACCCGATGGATATCGCCATCGAGGGTGAGGGATTCTTCCAGATTCAGCTGCCGAGCGGCGCGATTGCGTACAGTCGTGACGGCAAGCTGCAGATGTCGGATCAGGGCGTGCTGGTGACGGCCGAAGGCAATCCGGTGCTGCCGAACATCAAGGTGCCGCCGCAGTCATCGGCACTGAGCGTCGGCCCGTCGGGCATCGTGAGTGTGATGCGCGCCGGCAGTTCGATCCCCGAGGAACTGGGACGGATCGAGCTGGCACGCTTCAGCAATCCGGCCGGCATGCTCTCGCTGGGCCAGAACATGTACAGCGCCACACCGGCCAGTGGTGAGCCGATGGTCAGCTTCCCGCAGGACGAAGGCACGGGGCGCCTCCAGCAAGGCGCGCTCGAGATGTCGAACGTGGAGGTGGTGACGGAAATGGTCGACATGATCACCACGATGCGCGCATACGAACTGACGTCGAAGTCGATCAAGACGAGCGACGACATGCTGCAGATCGCGAACGGCCTGGTACGCTGATGTTCCGCATCGCACTCTCGGTGCTGCTGGCCACGACCCCGCCCGCCCCCGTGCAAACGCACGCCGTGGTCGATTCGCTCGTGACACGCATCACGCGTGCGTGGGGCACACCTCCGCGTGGTGGCTGGTGCGCCGAATGGAACGTAGTGCGCGGCGACAGTTCGGCGTTGCAGGCTGCAACAGCGGAAATCAGTGGCAGTGAACGCGTCGGCATCTATACGATCACCGTCCGGCGTGAGCGTTTTGCCGCACCGGTGCTGGTGGGCCGTCTGCGCGTCGGTCGCGAACGCGACGAAGCGGTGGCCGCACACCAGATCGCACGCGGCGCGATCCTCGGCGAGACCGATGTGCTGCTCCAGCATTCGCTGGTCTGGGGTGCACCCGACAGCGACGTGCCGCTGTCGCTCACCGACATCATCGGCACGGAAGCGCGTCGTGTGCTGCGCAGTGGTGAACCGATCCGTGCGATCGACGTCGTGTCGGCACCGGTCGTGTTCGCGGGCGATTCCGTGACCGCAGAAATCGTCCGTGGCGGCGTGCGTCTCGCGCTGGTCGGCAGGGCATTGCACAACGCGTCCCTCGGTGGACGTGTCGCCATTCGTCTCGATCGCGGCCGGCGGTTCGCCGGTGTCGCCACGGGACGCAACACAGTGAGGCTCGACTGATGACGATCTCGACGCGCGACATGGTGCGACTGACCGCGCTCATTGGGTTGACCATGCTCGTGACGCAGCATGCACACGCGCAGGCACCGGCACGGCGCGACAGCGTCGTCGTGGCACCAACCGCACCCGCCTCGGCGCTGAATGCGCGACCGGCGCGCCTGAACTGGACATCCGATCGCCGCAACTTCGTGGTCGGTGACCTGATCATCGTGCACATCGACGAGAACACGCTCGCGTCGGCCAACATGACCGACAACGCGACGCAGAGCCGAAAGAAGAACACCGACTTCGGCCTCCTGACGCCCGGCGCCGCCGCCGCGATGGGTGCGAGCTTCAACACCACCAACAACGGCCAGAGTGGCCAACGCGGTGATCGGTCGCGCCAGCTGCGCCTGAATGGCGACATCACCGCGCGCGTGATGAGCATCGATCCCGTCTCGGGCGTGCTGACGATCAAGGGCACGAAGAGCATTGGTGTCGACAAGGAGCAGCAGACGATCAACTTCTCCGGTGCCATCCGTCCGCAGGATCTCGGTGGCAGGAACACCGTCGAGTCATCGCTGGTGGCGGATGCGAAGCTCGACATCGTGAACAAGGGCAGCCTGGGCAAGGCGAAGCAGGGGATGCTGAGCAAGATCCTCGGCGCGTTCTGGCCATGACCGAGTTGCGGAGAGGTGCCGCGATGACCGAACGTCGCTCGCGACGCGTGGCACTGGCCTGTGTGCTCATGTCGATCGTGTGGATGATGTCGGCGTCGATGCTGCATGCACAATCCAGGATCCGCGACCTGGTGCTGGCTGATGGTGCGGCGCCTGTGCGGATGGTCGGCTATGGATTGGTGGCCGGCCTCGATGGCACCGGTGATCGTGGCATGGGCGGTTCGCAGGGCGGGCAGACGGTGCAGAGCATCGTCAACCTGCTGCGCCGATTCGACATCACGGTGCCAGCGAACGTCCTTCGCACGCGCAACGTGGCGGCGGTCCTGGTGACGGCTGAAGTGTCGGCGTATCTGCGACCCGGCGGACGATTCGATGTCCAGGTGTCGAGTATCGGTGACTCACCGTCGTTGCGAGGCGGTGTGTTGTACATGACGCCACTCATCGCCGAAGTGGGCGGCAATCCGATGGCCACGGCACAGGGTGGCGTGATCCTGTCGGAAGGCAGTGAACGCAGCGGTGGCCGGTCGTACGGCACACGCGTCGAGACCAGTGCGCGTGTGCCGGGCGGCGGTGTGGTCGAAGTCGAGATGCCGCGGGCGAGTTACGCCTCGTCATCCGGCTCGCTGTTGCTGCGCGAACCGGATATCGCGGTCGCGAGTCGCATTGCGGCCGTGATCGACAGTGCCCTTGGCGCCGGCACGGCGCGCGTCGATGACCCTGGCTCCGTCACGCTCACGCTCAAGGACACCGCCGGCTCGGCCCGCAACGCATCGGTGGCGAAATTGCGCGAGTTGCCGATCCGCATCACCCGCGGCGCCAAGGTCGTGATCGATGGTCGTGATGGCACCGTGGTCGCCGGCGGCGACGTGACGGTCGGTGAAGCGGTAGTGACCCATGGCCAACTGACACTCACGATCGGTGGTGGTGCGGATACCTCGGCCGTCAGCGCGGGTGAGGTGCGACTACAGCCGGGCATATCGGTGCAGCGCATCGCCAGCGCCCTGCACGGCGTGCGATCATCGCCGGCCGAAATCGCGGCGATCTTCAGTGCGCTGCGCGAGGTGGGTGCGATTTCCGCGGAAGTCGTGATCCGATGACGACGCCATCTGTTTCCGGCGTCGGCCCGACGCCAGCCGATCCGCGCGAGGCGGCCATGAAGAAGGCCGCCGCGGACATGCAGGGCCTGTTCGTGCAGCAGCTCTACAAGTCCATGCGCGAGAGTGTCCCCACCGAAGGGGGCCTCGTCGAGCGCAGCCAGGGCGAGGAGATCTTCGCCGGACTCATGGATGAGCGTCTCGCCGCCGATACTGGTACGCGGTGGCATCGTGGTCTGGGTGACGCGATCTACCGGGCGTTGCGGCAGAAGGCGGGGCTCGACGCGCCGGTTTCGCCGTCGACTCCCGGCAATGCAGTTCTCGCAGCACGACTTGCATCACCCGTCCGGATTCCCTGAGACACGCCATGCTGCCGACTTACGCCCCGAAGTACGCACCTGCCACGTCCCGTCGCGAAACCGCGGTGGACGTGTTGTCGGATGTCATGGGCACGGAGCGCAGGCTCCTCGAGGAACTCGTGAACGTGATGCAGAAGCAGCGTGCGGCCGTCGCATCCGACGACCTGCAGGCGCTCGACGACAGCGTGTTCGCGACCTATCGCGTGCTGGCGACGCTCGGTGAAGCGCGTCGCCGCCGCAAGAGCGTGAATCGCCTGCTTGGCGAGGCGGAAGACATGAACGTGAACGATCTCGAGGAAATTCTCGGGGACCGCGCCACACCCGATGTGATCGCGGCACGCAACGCGCTGCAGGACGCGGCCGTCAGCCTCAGTCGCGAGGTGGACACCAACAAGCAGGTGCTCCGCTCCGCGATGGACAACGGCAACGACTACGTGCAGAAGCTGTTCGGCGCTCCGCAGCCGACGGCCACGTACGTGGCGCCGCACGCGACATCGGCATCGGCCGCGCTCCGTCCCACCACGGCCCGGCTCACGCCTGCCATGGTGCCGACGGCACCGCGGTTCCTCGATCGTTCAGTCTAAGGAGCATGGCATGAACTTCGGCGGCCTGTTGAGTATCGCCCGGAGCGGCCTCGCCGCCTCCCAGGCGCAGATCAGCACCACATCGCAGAACGTCACCAACGCACAGACACCCGGGTATTCGCGGCAACGGGTGCTGCTCGTGCCCAACTATCCCGAGCGGCTGCCGCAGGGCACGTTCGGCACCGGTGTGCTGGTCGATGGTGTCGAGCGGATGCGAAACGAGCTGCTCGACGCAGGCTTCCGTCGTGACACACAGAGCGCGGCGTTCAACGAAGAACGACGCGACGCGTTGCAGGCCGTCGAGAACGTGCTCGGCGAACCGTCCGAGACCGGGCTCGCATCGAGCCTCGAGCAGTTCTGGTCGTCGTGGAGCGACCTGTCCACCAACCCCGATTCGAGCGCGGCGCGCGGTGTCGTGCGGCAGCGTGGGGCCCAGGTGGCGGCGCAATTGAATGCCTATGGCAATCAGATCGCCGATGCACAGACCGTGGCGCGCACGCGGCTGCTCGAAACGGCTGAACGCGTGAACGCGCTCTCGGCGCAGGTCGCCGACATCAACGCCCGTATCGTTGCCGCGGAAGCCGCCGGCAATGACGCGCCTGACATGCGTGACCAACGCGACCTGAAGGCTGATGAACTGGCGTCACTCATCGGTGGTAACGCATACCCGCAGGCCAATGGGTCGGTGAGCATCACGGTCGGCGGTGACACGATCGTGGACGGCGCGAACTTCAAGACGGTGCGGGTGCAGTCCCTCGTGTCCGACCCCACGAAGCTCGGCATCGCCCTCGGGGCATTGCCGGCGGGCGGCGGCGCGACCGAAACGATGTACCAGATCGGTGGGCAGCTTTCGGGCGCGCTCGACGCATACAACAACGTCTACCCGACCGCGCTCAGCCAGCTCGATGGTGTCGCGTCGGCCCTCGTGGCCGCAACCAACACGGTCCATCGCAACGGCTTCATCGGCGCGACAGCGGCCGGCGACTTCTTCGACGCGTCACGCACGACCGCACGCACGATTCGACTCGACGGCACGATCGTCGCGAATGTACAGAACGTCGCCGCATCGGGCATTGCCAACGAGTCCGGCGACAACGCGGTGGCGCTGGCCCTGTCGCGGTTGCGCGATGCCACGACGACGGTGAATGGTCAGACGGCGTCGATCAGCGAAGGGTATCGTACCGTCGTCTCCGGCATCGCGACAAGCGTCAACAGCGCCAGCGGCACGGCGACTGCCGCACGCACGCTCGCCACGCAGTCCGATACGCGCCGCGAGAGCATCAAGGGTGTGTCGATCGACGAGGAGATGGTGAACCTGATGAAATACCAGCAGTCGTACGCCGCGGCAGCCAAGCTGATTGCGGTGGTGGACGAACTGTCACTGACGTTGCTTGGCATGGTGCGATAACACGAGCAGAACAGGCGGCGCGGAGTCGGCGCCTGGCGGGACTCACAATTCGATGGGGAAGCAAGGATGCTGATCCTGAGCAGAAAGGCCGGTGACGCGATCGTCATCGACGGTGGAATACGGATCGTGGTGGTGCAGTGTGATCGGGGCAGCGTGCGCATCGGCATCGAGGCGCCCCCCGATACGACCATCCTTCGCGCCGAACTGGTGGACCAGGTGGCCGCGCAGAACAAGCTGGCGAGCGTGCGCAGCGAAGCAGCGACGCCGCTGATCACCAAGGGCAGCGCGCTGGCACCGAGAGTCGCAGCGCCAAAAGCGTAAGGGCACTCATCGACGTGAGCGGCGCAGCGCGATCCGACGCGCCGCTGCAGCGGGCTGCAGGCTGGGCCCGGCCGGCACGCCACGATCGCTGTGCACGGCCGGCCGGCTGCCGACCACGATGTGACATCCACCATCACCGGGACACTCGCGGCTGCGCCTGGTCTCGATGCCGAGCGCGCGCAAAACCTGCACGAGCTCGGGAAGCGTCGCCACTTCGTAGGGCAGACCGCCGAGCCAGTCCACCAGATCGCAGTAGGCGTCCATGCCGCGTTCCTTCCCTTCGCTCCACCACGCTTCCGGGCTCTCGCCATTCTTCGCGCGCAGCGCATAGCGCTCCGTGATCCAGTCGAATTCCATCCGGCGTTTGCCCGACAGTGATGCGCGGTGATACTGCTGCTTGAGCGCGAGGTGCTCCGGATACTCCGGCCCCTTGGCATAGATGGAAATGAAGAACGTGCCTCCGGGCGCCACACTGCCGGCGGCGTTGGTGATGGCCTGCCACATCTGCCCGGTGTGATGCAGCACACCCCACGAGTAGACGAGATCGAAGGTGCCGAGCGACGCCAGGAACGCGGCATCGAGCACGGAACCCTGTGTCACGGTCCACGACGCAGGCGCGCCAGCCTTGTGGTGAAAACCTTTCGTCGCCTGCACCGAGTGGCCGTCGTAGTCGAACGAGACGAGCTCGCGCGCGCCCATCGCATGCATGCAGTACGAATGCAATCCCGATCCTGATCCGATGTCGAGCACGCGCAAGCCTGCCAGAGACGTCGTGCCGAGCCACCGCTCGATGTCTGTGCGGGCCGCAAGCAGACGCGCCTCATCGATCGAGGTCTGGTAGTCGAGCCAGTTCTGTCCAAAGCCGAAGCGATCGACTTTGTGTTCTTCGAACGGCGCCGGCGGGATCGGTGATGCTGTCATCAGGAGCTCGGTGATGGTCGGTCGAGGGAATCGTGGTGCATGAGCTGTTCAGGTCGCACAGATCGCGGCATCGGCGGACGTCTTTCGTGCGCGCGCCTGTTCGCCGACCAGTACCGCGCGCACTTCGAGCAATCCCGCATTCATCGGCTCGAGCCGCAACATCAGACCAACAAGGTCCAGCGCGCGGTCGAGCTGCCCCTGTTGCACCGCCTGCTGCAGCTGATCGTTCATCGTGGCCATCGACAGGCGGGCGTTCGGACGCGGCTGCGTCATGCGACGCTCCGCGTGCGCGCGCTCGGCGACCGCGCTGCGGAAGAAGGTGCGATAGTCCTGCACTTTCACGTCCCACGTCCACGCGGGTAGCACCGCTGCCGACGCAGCGGCACCGAGTCGTTCCCGCAACGCCGGATCGTCGCGCAGCGTGATCACGGCGCGCACGAATGCATCGCGCTCGCGCGCCACGATGAACGCACTCTCACCATGTCGCAGAAATTCCGGAACTGTGCCGTTGTCCGTCGTGACGATGGCGCAGCCGCTGGCGGCCGCTTCGAGCAACGCATTGTTGTTGCCTTCGTTCAGCGATGCACAGACGTACACATCGATGCTCGCATACCAGCCGGGCATCTCGTCCAGTGCCAGGTTCCGATCGGAATAGCCGCAGAACACGAGCTCGACGTCGTCGAGTTCAGCGAGTGGCTGTATGAACTCCGCGAAGCCCTTCACGCTTGTCTGCCGATTGCCGGCCCACCCGACACGCAGCCGCTCGCCCGACGCCCGGATACGCACCACGTTCCCGAAGCGCGCACCATCGATGCCGTGCGTGACATACGCCACCGTCGGCAGCCACGGCACGAGCTCGCGACGCAGTCGCTCGGAGACGACATGCGTCCGCTGGAAATTCGCGCGCAGGTAGCGCGCGAGTTCCGGCGCCGGTACTCCGGACCAGGACACATGTGATCGCAGCGCCGTCACGTACTTCCACGGCATGGTGATCCGTGCCGCGGGCACGAGCCCGAACTCCATCACATAGATCAGGTCCCACGCGCGTTCCTCGAACGCGTCCGTGTGGTACTGCACCGTGATGTCGAATTCGTCGCCGAGCGTCTGCTGCAGCGTTCTGGCATGTCGTTCGAAAATCCAGTTCGGCACATCGGCGATCACGAGAATTCGCGGCCGTTTCACCGCAGCTGGCGTTGCGACGGTGATCGATTCCGACGCCAGTGACACCGTTTGCGCCGCGGAGGATCGTGCCTGCGACTGTCGCAGCCACTCCTCGAGCACGAGCAACACCCACACAGGGCCATGTTGTCCGTTGCGCAACAGGTCACGCGCCGGCGCAGGATCGAACAGCGCACGCAGGTGCGAATCCGGG
>JACMLX010000130.1 GCA_014379355.1 Gemmatimonadaceae bacterium | reverse complement strand
CCGGAACCGTGGAGATCGCGCACGTCGATCGAATGACCGGTCCGATGTGTGAACGCCGCAGCGAAGCCACGGGCGGTGATCACCGCGCGCGCCGCATCATCCACGGCGGCGCCGCGGATCGCCGTACCGGCGGCGAACGCGCCGCGAATCACGGCAATCGCGGCATCACGCGCAGCACGAATGGCGTTCCACACCGGCAGTACATCGGGATCGGCTGGCTCGCCGATCGTGGCCATCCATGTCTGATCGGCCAGCGGCCGGCCCGGCTCACCAGCCCACAGGTCGATGAGCAGCACGGAATCCATCGTGATCAGTGCATGGCGATCCGCGGCCGGTTCGTAGTGCGGATTCGCGCTGTTCTCACCCACACTCACATTGCACGGATGGGTGGTCGCGAGTCCCTGGTGTGCGAACTGCGCCATGATCCACTGCTGCACGTCGAATTCGGTGAGCGGGGCGCCAGCTCGTGCGGCGTCGGCGGCACGGCGGAGCGCGGCCGGTCCGATCTGCGCGATGATCTCGGCCGATCGCACATGCGACGTCAGTTCATCCGGCGTCAACACGGCGTGGAACTGCGTCACCAGCTCGGCTGACGACACGACACTGGCACCGCAGGCGCGCACCATCTCGAGCACACCGGCGGGCACACGATCGAGGTACGGCACCGCGTCACCCGGCGAATATTCCATCGCCACGCGCTTGCCGTCGACGAGACCGCGAATTTCCGACTCCAGTGACTGCCACGACTGATAGACGCGCCGTCCCCAGCTCGCGGGCCATTTTCGCCAGGCATCGAGTTCGATGGCGTGCATCAACGCGATCGGAGTTCCACTGGCGGGCAACCACGCCACCGCGCGTCGTGACGACAGCCCTTCGAAGCCGAGCATGCCGGCCGCGATCGGATTGCACTGACGGAAATCATACAGCAACCAGCCATCGAGGCCTGCGGCCGTCAGGGCCGTCTGGATTTCATGCAGGCGGTGGGGTTCTCGCATCCCTGCAAGCTATCGAACCGCAGTGCGACCGGTCAGGCACGACCCCACGACGCTTTCCACCGCTGTTGCGCATCGGGGCCATCGATGCGCGTGACGACGGCCGGCACACCGGTGAGCTGCTCGAGCATCGTTGAAAATGCGGATGCATAGAACGCGTATCCTGCAATCACCGAACCTTCGATCGTGACCGGATCATGCACGGCCAGGATCACCGTCGAGCCGACGCGCTCCAGATGGGCATCGAGGTATCGCTTCGCGAGCCGGCGCACCGCTCTGAGCGCCATCGGCCGGGAGAGCATGCCGGGCAGGCGACGAATTGCCGAGCGACGCAGTGCGGACACCGTCTCCACCGCTTCATGTGCAAGCATCGATCCCGCCGACTCGAAGACGCGATGCGCGTCCGTGCGACGACCGATCAATCGCGCCAGTGCCGCCGCTTCATCACGCACCGTGCGCTCGTTGCGTCGCACGGCTTCGCTGTAGCGCTTGATCTGTGCGTACACGGTGTCGCTGAGCCCGAGTCGCTTCGTGCGCAACTCCTCGATGTACTCCGCTTCGACATTGCCTTCCGGCGTGTCGACTACACGAACTGCTTCGAGCAGGCTGAGTGGCAGGCGCGCATCAACGGTCGCGGACATCGGAGGGGATCGTGAAGGATGCGCCCGCCGCGACGCTGCGGAACCGGGTCGCAAGTCAGATGGCGACTCCGCAACGCGGCGCCGCACCGACACTCACCGAACCTATACCGAAGCGCGAAAACGAACAAGCAAACACCGCCGACGCACGACTGACGGAACCATCACCGCTACCGAGCAGTTCGGTATATTAGTGAAAGTCAGAGTGCTCCCCGCTGCCGGTTCCTGGCGTATGACCCGACCTTCCGCTCCCGGTAACGCGTCGCCATCAGCACTGCGGTCGGACGTCGCATGCTGACGCCGGAATCCGTCGACGACCTGCACTGTGACGCCGTGCGCGCGCTCAGCTTCGCTGCCTGCGACGACGCGCTGAGCACTCGGGAGTTCGTCGCAATCGAGGCCCATCTCCATCGCTGCGTCAGGTGCCGGAACCGGTACCTGTCGGACGCCGTGTTCCTGCGCGCCACCCGGAATGCCGTCGCACTCGACTCCGCGCCACAATCGCTGCGCGACCGCGTCGCCCACATCCTTCAGCCGCGCGCCGCCGAGAACGCGTCCGCCTGATGTTGCCGCCTCTCGTCGCTGCGGTGCTGGGACCTCTGGTCGCCGCCGTCGTGTGGCGCGTGGGCCTGCTCACCACCAGTGGCGCCTGCGTCGCGGGCGTTCTTGGAAGCGCGGCGGCGTTGGCGGGGCCCGACTGGATGATTCTCCTCCTCTCCTTCTTTGTCAGCAGCGTGCTGCTCGGACGGGTCGGGCGCGCCACCAAGCAATCGCGGAGCGCCGACGTGATCGAGAAGGCCGGTCCGCGCGACGCGACGCAGGTGCTCGCCAACGGCGCCATCTTCGGATGTGGCGCCGCGCTCGTGGCCAGCGGTCACCTCGCCGCTGCAACACCGGCAGTGGCACTTGGTGCACTCGCCGCCGCCACTGCCGACACGTGGGGCACCGAGATCGGCATGCTGTCGCGTACGGCGCCGCGCTCGATCCTCACCTGGGCGCCGATGACGCCCGGCATGTCGGGCGGCGTGTCGACAGAGGGACTTGCTGCGACCGTGGCCGGTGCTGCCCTGCTGGCAACGCTGGCGTGGTCGCTGGGCTGGACGGCGGTCACCGCCAGCGCGGCCGCGATTGGCGGAATCGCTGGTGCGATGGCTGATTCCGTACTCGGCGCCACGTTGCAGCAGCGCCGCCGCTCTCTCCGAACGGGCGGCATGACCGAACGCTTCACCGACGTCGATGGCACGCCGACCACGCCGGCTGGTGGACTCGCCTGGCTGAACAACGACGGCGTCAACTTCGCCGCGACGGTCATCGGCGCTGGTACCGCACATCAGTTTCATGTCCTCCTGTCGGCGCTCGGCCCCTCATGAAGACGCTTCGTGAATCCGCGCAGGCGATCGTGATCGGCGGCGGGCCGGCCGGTGCGGCGTCGGCCTGGGCGCTCGCATCGCAGGGCATCGATGTCGTGCTGGTGGACAAGGCGCGCTTCCCGCGCGACAAGCCCTGCGCGGAGTATCTCAGTCCGCAGGGCTCTCGCATCCTGAGCGCGATGGGTGTGCTCGAGACCGTCGAGCACGCCGGCGCGGCGCAACTCTCGGGCATGCGCGTGCGCAGCCCGGACGGCGGCATCATCCACGGTGAATTCGCGGCGCAGCACGGTTTCACGGGCTTCCGCGATCGGGGATTGGCACTGCGCCGGCGCCGTCTCGACCCGATCCTGCTCGATGCGGCGCGTCGAGCCGGCACGTCGGTGCGCGAGGGCGTCGCACTCGATTCCCTCATCATGGTCGGCGAAACGGTGGTCGGTGTGCGACTGCGTGACGATGGTGAGTTGCGCGAGCTGCGCGCGCCGCTCGTCATCGGGGCCGACGGATTGCGCAGCAGCGTCGCGCGCAAACTCGCGCTCACCGCGCGACTGTCGTGGCCGCGCCGTGTGGCATTCGTTGCGCACTATCGCGATGTGTGCGGCATGACCGGTTATGGCGAAATGCACGTCGAGCGCGACGGCTACGTCGGACTGGCCGATGTCGGGCACGGTGAGACGAATGTCGCGATCGTGGTGCCCCGTGCGCTGGCGAAGGAGGCGAGCGGTGACAGTGCCGCATTCATGACCCGCTGGCTCGCGCGTCATGCGCAGCTCGCGCCGCGCTTCGCCTGCGCCACACGGGTCAGCGATGTGCAGGTGACAGGGCCCTTCGCATCACACGCGCGGCGCGGCTATGCGCCCGGTGCAGCGCTCGTAGGTGACGCCGCGGATTTCTTCGACCCGTTCACCGGCGAAGGCATCTACGCTGCGCTGCGTGGCGGTGAACTGCTCGGTGGCTTCGCGCGAGAGGCCATCCGTGCGCGCTCCCCGCGAGAGGCGCTGGCCGCGCTCAAGGCCTATGACGACGCACGCATCGCCGAGTTCCGTCAGAAGTGGATGGTCGAGCGGGCAATCGGTGCCGCAGTGTCGTCACCGTTGCTCATGAATCACGCCGCGCGTGTGCTTGGCGCGCGGCGTGACCTGGCGGACCTGCTGATCGGCGTCACCGGCGATTTCGTCCCGGCCGCCGCGGTGCTCAGGCCGTCGTTCCTGCTGCATTTCCTCGACCCGCGTCGCTGGGTCGCATCGCACCACAAGGCCGCCTGACCGCACCGCATGCCCATCGACAAGGATCTCTTTCGCGCAGTGCTCGGACGATTCGCGTCCGGCGTGACCATCATCACCACGACCGATGATGACGGGCGTGACCAGGGAATGACCGTCAGCGCGTTTTCGTCGCTGTCGCTCGATCCCCCGCTCGTGCTGGTCTGCATCGATCATGGTGCGTCACTCTGGCCGGTGCTCCAGACCGCCGAACACTTCGCCGTGAACATCCTTGCGTCGCAGCAGGAAGCGTTGTCGCGTCGGTTTTCGAGCAAGGAGCCGGATCGTTTTGACGGCATCGGATTCACGCGCGGGAACACCGGCGTACCAATGCTGGACGACACACTGGCGTCGATCGAGTGCGCGATCGTGACGCGCGTACCGCAGGGTGATCACTCGATCCTGATCGGCCATGTGGAGTCAGGCACGACGCGCGATCTTCAGCCGCTGCTGTATTATCGCGGCGGCTACGCGTCGCTCACTCGCTGACCGAACGACGCGTGGGTCTCCTGACACCGTCGCGCCGCATGGGACATGAGGTGCTCGACGAGCCCGACGTATCACCGGATCTCGTCGCGCGCTCGCATTCCGACATCGCCCGCGCCAACGCACTCTTCGGCGGCACGCGGGCCGTCGTCTCACGAGTGCGGGCGCTCGCGGCGCACCTGCCGGACTCGCCGCTGATCGTCGATGTCGGCGCCGGATCCGGAGACATCCTCGACGCCGTGTGTGACACCCTGCGTCGTACCGGTCGTCGACCACGACCGGTCGCGGTCGACACCGCCGTTGCGCTCGCTCCCGCCGTGCGGCAGCGCGGCAGCTTCTTCATTTGTGGCTCCATCTTTGCGCTCCCCCTTCCCACCGCCTGCGCGGATCTCGTGATTGCTGCACAGGTCGTGCATCACTTTCCACCCGATGCACTCCCGACAGTGATCGCCGAACTGAATCGCGTGGCGCGTCACGCCGTGCTGATCAGCGATCTGCAGCGCAGTTGGATCGCGGCGGCGGGGCTCTGGCTCACCAGCTTTCCTCTAGGGTTTCATCCCGTCAGCCGACACGACGGCGTTGTCAGCGTGTTGCGAGGCTTCGCGCCTGACGAACTCCGCAGTGCTGTCAGGCAGACTACCGGCCAGAGGGCCGCGATTCACACTCATCTCGGCTGGCGTGTGACTGCCGACTGGGTTCCCGCTCACGCCTGACCTGCGCGTTGCCGCGTGACGGCTGTTCCACCGCTCCATTCACCATGACGACACCACCGACCGACAAGCTCCGCGCGCCGTATCGCCTCGGCCCGATGCCGCTGCAACGGCACATGATCACCGTCGATGAACAAACCGTGCAGGCGCCACGCGACGTGATCTTCGGGATTGCGAAGAATGTGCTGCAATGGCCCGGGCATCTGCGGCACTACAACTTCGTGAAGTTCCGCTCGCAGGCGCGGGATGGCGGTGGCCTCGTGGAGATGAGCGCCGATCGTCCATTTGGCGGGCCGCTCGACTGGCCGACGTGGTGGTTGTCCGAGATGTCGGTGGACGAGACGATCCCGAACATCCGCTTCAAGCACGTGCAGGGCATCACCACCGGCATGGAAGTCGAGTGGCAGTTCCTGCGTCGCGACGACCCGAACGTCACGCACGTGCGGATCGTGCACGCGTGGGACGGTCCGTGGTGGCCACTCATCGGTCGCGTCGCAGCGATGGCTGTGATCGGTCCGGTGTTCGTCAGCGGTATTGCTTCACGCACCCTCGCCGGCCTCGCTCGCGCCGCAGAAACGCGCACCTGACTCACCCTCATCCTTTCAATGGCTCACTGATGTCTGCTCCCCGACGCGTTGTCGTCACCGGCCTCGGCGCCGTCACACCGATCGGCATCGGCCTCGACGCCGTTCGCGCGTCACTGCGCGCCGAGCGCAGCGCGGTAGGGGTGCTGACGCGCTTCGATCCGAGCCCGTTCCGCACACACATCGCGGCGCAGGTGAACGACTTCGCGGCGGAGGATCACCTCGAGGCACGTCGCGTGAAACGCCTCGATCGTTTCGGGCAGCTGAGCGTGATCGCCGCCAACATGGCGATCGCCGATGCGGGCATCGATCTCGCGAAGGAATCACGGGAGGACATCGGTGTGATGATGGGCACCGCGCTCGCCGGCGTCGGGTATGCGGAGGAGCAACTCGGGCGATACCTGGTCGGCGGATTGCGCGCGGTGGACGCAACGCTCGCGCTGGCGGTGTTCGGCGGTGCGTCGAGCTGCAACATCGCCATCGAAACCGGCGTGCAGGGTCCGAATTCCACGAACGCGATGAGTTGTGCGTCCGGCGCGATCGCCATCGGTGAAGCATTCCGACAGGTGCGCGACGGCTACGCCAACGTGATGATCGGCGGCGGTGCCGAGGCCCCCCTGGCGCCGCTGTGCTTCGGCGCGTTCGCGCTGATTCGCGCGATGTCGACGTGCAACGACGATCCGATGCGTGCCAGCCGCCCGTTCGATGCAGCGCGGGATGGCTTCGTGATGGGCGAAGGCGGCGCCGCGCTCATACTCGAGGAACGCGGACGTGCGCTGGCCCGCGGTGCGAACATCTACGCCGAAATCGTGGGCTACGGCACCACGAACGATGCGCATCACATGACGGCACCGTTGCCGGGTGGCGCGCAGGCCGCGCGTGCAATGCAGCAGGCGTTGAGTCGCGCCGACATGCGGGCGCAGGATGTGGACTACGTGAACGCCCATGCCAGCGCCACGCCGCTCAACGATCCGACGGAAGTCGACGCGATGCGGACGGTGTTCGGTGACGCACTGAGCGACCTGTGGGTCAGTGGCACCAAGGGATATCACGGCCACGCACTCGGCGCGAGTGGTGCGATCGAGGCGGTGATCTGCATGCTCGCGCTGCGCGATGGCTGGTTGCCGCCAACGGTGAATCTCGATCACCCTGATGCAGCGTGTACACTCAAGCACGTTCCGCGGGGCGGCATGGCGATGCGTCCGGAGGTCGTGATGTCGAACTCGTTCGGTTTCGGTGGCATCAACGCATCACTCGTGTTCCGTCAACCGAGCTGATCGCCTATCTTGACCGCCGATGTCTCACCCTCGAGCAACTCATCAATGAAGCCTGCGCGCGAGTTCGTGGCCGAGCTCCTCGGCACCTTCGCCCTCACGTTCGTCGGCGGCGCTGCCATCATGCAGACCCGCAATGTGGATGCAGGTGCCGGTCTGGTCGAAGTCGCGCTCGCGCACGGGTTGGTCTATGCCGCCATGGTCAGCGCATTGATGAAGGTCAGCGGCAATTTCAATCCGGCAGTGTCGATCGGATTGCTCGTGACGGGTCGCATCTCACCGATGCAGGCCGTCACGTTCATCGGTGGTCAGGTGGCGGGCGCGGTTCTGGCCGCGCTGTCGCTCAAGTCGCTCTTTCCGGCCGCGTTGTGGGAAGCGACGCGCGGCACGCGGCAGATGGTGTCCCTCGATGTCTCCACCGGTCAGGCGTTCGCACTGGAGGCGATCGCGACGGCGTTCCTCATGACAGCCGTGATGGGCACGCTCAACGACACCAGGGGCCCGAAAATCGGCGGACTGGCAGTGGGACTCGTAGTGACGGTGAACATGCTGGCCATCGGACCGCTGACCGGCGCGAGCATGAATCCGGCACGCACGATCGGCCCGATGATCATCACGGGAGTATATGAAGGGCTGGCGCTGTATCTGACGGCGCCGATCGTGGGTGCGGTGGTGGGCGCGCTGATCTATCGGCACCTGATGCTGGACGCGGAGTAAGTCACTGGCGACGTGCACGGCCGTTCGCGAGGACCGGAATCGTGATTCCCGACTGACCGAACGCGCGGTATTGCGATGATCCTGAGAAAAGCAGCGCGGGGCGACTCCGTTGTCCGGAATCGCCCCGCGCTGTTTTCTGGTTGCCGTTCGAAAGCGACTACGGCACCTGATAGGTGACTTCGTTCGACTGCAGCATGTACGACGTGCTGGCGCCGGCGAGTGTGTGACGCGCGCGCAACACCACGCTGCCACTGTTCCCGGCAACGGCACGAATCTTCGACTGATCACCGATGGCTGAAATGCTCAGCGATCCACCAGGCAACAGCTGTGCGGCCAGCATGGAGCAGACCGCAGAGCTGGACGTCACATCCGTCCACGCCGTGCTGCTGGCGAGTCGCGCTTCGATGATCTGCGCGCAGACGCCGCCCGTCACCGTCTCGGGCAGTGAGCTGGTGACCGAAACCATCATGGTCACATTGGCATCCGACACGGAACTCGTCGGTGCCGCGGCGACTGCGGCGAGGCGCGAATCCGCGGGGCCCGACGTGTTCGGGCCCGTGGTGTCGTCCGTACTGCACGCCGCCAGCAGTGCGGTGGCGGCAACGAGTGCAAGGCGAGTGATACGCATGGTCATGTCTCTCCTGAATCTTGTGTGCAGAATCGGGGTCGCGGGGCCGCCGTGGTACTGGCGGTGCGAGCGTCAGCTCCGATTCAGGGTGCCTTTGTGCATACCCCGTGCCGAACGGGTCGGTCACATATGAAAACGATACGAAGCGAGCTCGGCTGAAGTAATCCCTCAGCCGAGCTCTTCAGTAAATTGCGCGGAAATTCGTCAAACGAACTCGAGTGTATCGCGGCGGCTCACGCGCCGGCGAATCCTGCGCCGTATTTCGCGTTATAGCGCTCCATGCTCTCCGTGATGATGCGGCGCGCTTCTTCCGCGTCAAACCACCCGATGATCTCGACACGCTTGCCTTCGAGGTCCTTGTAGATCTTGAAGAAGTGCTCCACCTCGCGCAGGAAGTGGCTCGGGAAATCACCGAGGTCATGCACTTCGTCGTGAATCGGATCGTGCATCGGCACCGCGAGCACCTTGTCGTCCGGCTCGCCCTTATCGAGCATCTTCAGCACACCGACGGGCCGTGCATCGATGTGGCATCCGGGGAATGTCGGCTCATTGATCCGCACCATGATGTCGAGGGGGTCGTTGTCCTCGTGCAGGGTGCGCGGAATGAAGCCATAGTCACCAGGGTAGTGCACCGCCGAATACAGCACGCGGTCGAGCTTCAACAGACCCGTCTGCTTGTCGAGTTCATACTTGTTCCGGCTCTTCGCCGGAATCTCGATCACCGCGGTGACGTGCTCGGGCGGCTTCGCGCCGGCGGAAATGTCGTGCCAGGGATTGAACATGTACCAGAGAGATCGAGAGGGCGGTCAGCCTGTGTGCCGCCATGCACAACAGAATAGCGGATGGCGGAAGGCGGTCAGCGGCTCGCCATCAGGGCCCGTGCCGCCGTGGTCGCGAAATACGTGAGGATGATGTCCGCGCCTGCCCGCCGGATCGCAACCAGGCTTTCGAGCATCGCGCGCTCGAGATCGATCCATCCGCGTTCCGACGCCGCGTGCAACATCGCGTATTCACCGCTCACCTGATACGCGGCAACCGGCATGCCGGTAACGTCCTTGACCCGACGGATGATGTCCAGGTATGCCCCTGCGGGCTTCACCATGACGATGTCGGCACCCTCGGCGATGTCCTGCGCCACCTCGCGCAGCGCTTCGTCACTGTTGGCCGGATCCATCTGATAACTGCGCCGATCACCGAACGCTGGTGTGCTTTCGGCCGCCTCGCGGAACGGGCCGTAGAATGCGCTCGAATACTTGGCTGCGTACGACATGATCGGAATCTGGGCGTGTCCCGCCGCGTCGAGTGCCGCACGAATGGCACCGACACGACCATCCATCATGTCGCTCGGTGCGATGATATCCGCACCGGCGTCCGCATGCATGACCGCCTCGCGCGCGAGCAGTGCCAGCGTCGCGTCGTTGTCGACCTCGTCACCATGCAGCACACCGCAGTGTCCGTGATCGGTGTATTCACACATGCACACATCAGTGATCACGAGCAGCGACGGTACCGCCTCCTTGATTGCGCGCACGGCTTCCGCCACCGGACCGTGCTCGTCGGAGGCGCCGGATCCGATTGCGTCCTTGTGCTCCGGAATGCCGAACAGGATGACTCCGCCGACGCCTGCCGCTGCTGCGGCCTGTGCGTCGCGGACACATTCGTCCACCGATGTCTGCGCGCATCCGGGCATCGACGACACCGACTGCCGAATCCCGACGCCCGGCCGCACGAATAGCGGCAAGATGAACTGCGACGGATGCAGATGCGTTTCGCGAACGAGTGCACGCATCGCGGGCGTACGTCGCAGTCGGCGGAGTCGAACGTTCGGAAAGACCGCACCAGTCTGCGCCGGCGCCGGGTCATTCGCGGAAAAGCTGCCCGTGAGGGTCTGAAGGATGCTGGCCATACCCGTGAGAATACCACCGTTTCCGAAACCGTCCAGCGGGCGCTACGCGAAGCGCGTGTCCATGCCGAAGGGCAACGGTTGTGTTATGCGCGCTGCTCGTGCGACGCGGTCGTGATGGCACGCGCTTCGGCGAGAATGGCGGAAGCGCCGGCGTCCTTGAGCTGCGCCGCCAGTGCAATCGCGGTCTCACGAACGTCGGCGCCGACGAGCAGACTCGCGCGCAGCATTGGCGCGCCGTCGAGACCGGCGACGAGTCCATGCAGCATGCGGCGCCCACCATCGGACTCGCTCATGAGCGCACCGATCGGCACCTGACAGCCACCGTCGAGCGCCGCGAGAAAACTGCGCTCGCATGTGGTCGCATCCATCGTCGGCTGGTGGTTGAGTTGTGCCACGATCGCCGAGACCTCGGCGTCGCTCTCGCGCACCTGGATCGCGATCGCGCCCTGCCCCGCAGCCGACAGCCACTCTGGCGCGCTGAGATAGCTGCGGATGCGCGACGACAGACCGAGGCGATTGAGCCCAGCGGCCGCCAGGATCGCGGCGTGACACAATCCCTTGTCGAGCTTCGACAATCGTGTCCCGACGTTGCCGCGCAGATCGACGACCGTGCAATCCGGTCGCAGCGCCTTGAGCTGCGCACGACGCCGCAGGCTCGATGTGCCGATGATCGCGCCGTGCGGCAGCTCGTGCAGCACCGCACCGGGAACGTCGTCGCGCACCACCAGCGCATCGCGTGAATCTTCGCGCGGCAGCTGTGCGATCACCGTCAGCCCGACAGGATCATCCGTCGGCAGGTCCTTCAATGAGTGCACGCAGAGATCGGTGACGCCGTCCCGCAGGTCACGTTCGAGTTCTTCGGTGAACAATCCCTTGCTGCCGATGGCGGTCAATGCCACGTCGAGCCGGCGATCCCCGACGGTCGTGTAGGTGACGAGTTCGCTCGTCACGCCGATCGCCGTCAGTTCCGCCTGAACCTGGTGGGCCTGCGCCAGCGCCAGTGCCGAGGAACGGGTGCCGATCTTCAGCAGACGTGATGCTGTGCTCATGAATTCGTTGTCAGGTGAGGATGACGATCGCGCTGCGCGCGCACGGCCCGGACGACGGCGGCCACCAGTCCGTCGAGCGTGGAGGGCATGGCTTCCGCCACCACCCGCATGCCGGCGGCATGCGCCGCCTGCGTCGTGATCGGGCCGATCGACACCACGTCGGCCGCGTTGTGCACTGCACCCATTGCCGTGACCCACGCATCCACCGCACTGCTGGCAGTCATCGTCACGATGTGCACGCGCCGATCCTGCAACGCCGCGCGCACCTCGGCGACATCTTCGTCGGTGGCGACGCTGTCGTACGCATCGATGCGGTCGACGGTGGCGCCGAGCGCGCGCAGGCCGTCGCACAGTTCACGACGTGCACCGGCGGCGGCGGGGTAGAGCATGTGTGTCCCGGCCACATCGCTGCGCGCGATGAACGCATCGAGCAGGCCCTTTGCCAGGAAGCGCTCCGGAATGAGCGTCGGTTCGACACCGCGCGCGCGCACGGCGATCGCAGTCGACGTGCCGACGGTTGCGACCAGCGTATGAATCCAGTCAGCGGCGGTGATGCCACAGGCTTCGGTCGCATTGAACATCAGCTCGACACTCGTGGCGCTCGTGAATACCACCCAGTCGTATCGCGCCAGGACGCGTGCGGCCCGATCGAGGCCATCGGCATCGCATGCCACGATTCGCGTTGCCGCGTACGTCAACACGTGCGCACCGAGCGCCTGAAGCGGCAGCACCAGGTGATCCGCACGTTCGGCCGCGCGCGTCACCACGACGGTGACACCGAGCAGCGGCCGGGCCTCGTCCGTGTCCGCGACGTGGTCGCTCATCCGGCGTCGAGCGTCCGTCGCCGCGTCACGGCCGCGTGACGGTGTCGATCGCATCACCGCGTCGTGTCATGGTGCGTGCTCGCATGATCAGCGCGATGACGTACCCACCGAAGATCACCGCCGCTGCGATGTAGGCCGCGAACATGTAGCCGGCATTGTCAGGCATCACGCATCTCCGGCTTCGAGCGCTTCCACACGATCGCGAAGTGCGGCGTACTTCAGGCGTCCGCGCAGGAGTGCGATGAACAGCAGCGTGAAGGCGATGAACGCGAGCGACAGCGTGAGACCCATCTCGGCCGAGAGCTTCGGCTTTTCCGGTGCGAGCACGATCGGCTGCGGATGCATGGTGCGAAACAGGCGCACGCTCAGATGAATGAACGGCACCAGCAGTGACGCGAGAATGCCCAGCACCGCCGAGTAGCGTGCGCGCTGCTGGCGGTCCTCGATGGCGCCGCGCAGCACGGTGTACCCGAGCAGGATGAACCAGAGGAAGAGTGTGCTGGTGAGCCGCGCGTCCCATGTCCACCAGGTGCCCCAGATAGGCTTGCCCCAGAGCGGTCCCGTGACGAGCACGATGCTCAGGAACACGAGCGCCACCTCGGCCGAACTTTCGGCGAGTCGGTCGAGACGGTCGTCGCGCAACCAGAGGTACATGGCGCCGCCGATGGCGACGAGCGGACATGCCAGGTACAGCCCCACGACGGCCGATGGGACATGCAGGTAGAAGATCTTCTGCGCTTCGCCCTGCAGCGCTTCGGGCGGCGTGAACCAGATCGCGCGCGCCATCACGGCCGCGAGCGCCACCACGGCGACCGCCAACAACCAGTCAAAGATCGGCATCGACGACCGGGATGGTCGGCCCGCGCCCGCCGTCGGCAGCGTGGATGCGAGAGTATCAGACATGGGACACGAATGAAGGGTACTCAGCACAATCGGCGTGCAAAGTGAAGCGCACGCAAGGGTGAAGGGTTACCGCACAACGCCGCGAGGCCGTCAGCATCAATCTTCGATGGTGAATGGGAAGGCGAGCACACAGGCGACGCCGAACATGAGGTCGAAGGCGACGAGCACCTGAATCCACGGCATGACTGTGCGTAACTCGGCGCCCACCAGCAACTTGGCCGACGCCTGGGCGGCCGGCACGACTACCGGGATGAAGAATGGAAGTGCCAGCATCGGGAGCAGTAGTTCCGCGAAGCGTGTGTGCACCGTCATCGAACTGAACAACGTGCCCACAGTAACGAGCCCGACCGCTGCAAGAATTCCGATACCGCCCAGAATGAGCAGGCCGCTGCCGAACTCGAGGTTGTAGAAGAGCACCACGGCCGGGATGGTAACAGCAAGAACGGCCGACACATACACAAGATTCGAGAGCGCCTTTCCAAGGAAGATGGCCTCGCGCGGCACGGGGGCGAGGAGCAAGCCGTCCATGGCGCGGGTCTGGAGCTCGAGACCGAAAGCCCGG
The DNA here is from genome assembly GCA_014379355.1 of Gemmatimonadaceae bacterium. Lineage (GTDB taxonomy): Bacteria > Gemmatimonadota > Gemmatimonadetes > Gemmatimonadales > Gemmatimonadaceae > JACMLX01. The sequence goes on along the minus strand of JACMLX010000130.1, from coordinate 40,683 downwards.
TGCAAGCCGAGCATGCCGGCAAACGCGAAGATGGTCCAGAGGACGCCGGGCGCCATGTCGATAGGCCGTACGGCGGTGGGGTCCCAGACCATGTAGAAGATGCTCACGCCGAGCAGCGAGAACACGAGTGAGGAGAAGAACGCGCTGCGTGTCCGATATTCGATCGCGAGATCCTTGCGAGCGATCATCAGCGCAACGGCCATCGTGCCCGGCGGCTGGAGCTCGCTCATGCGGCGGACTCGAGCGCGAGGTCACGATAGCTCGCGGCGTACAGGACCGGATCGAGCCCGGCCGTCAGGTCGCGGCGCCTGATTTGCCCGTCGAGCACGATCGCGGCGTGGGTGGCCAGCGTCAGCCCCTCCTCGACCGAGTGCGTAACGAGCGCCAGTGCCGCGCCACCATCCCGCAATGAACGCAGCAGTTCCGTCAACGCCCGTGCGCCAGAAACGTCCAGTCCGGTGTACGGCTCGTCGAGCAGGACCAGCGCCGGGTCGTGTACGATCGCCCTCGCGATCGACACGCGCTGCTGCCACCCACGGCTTAGCGCGCGCACCGGCGTCAATTCCCGGCCGCGCAGGCCAAGGCGATCGAGTGCCATGGTGGTCGCACCCGCCACATCCCGGACGCCGTGCAGCCTCGCCGCGAACGCCACATTCTCCGCCACCGTCAGGACATCGTACAACATGCTTTGATGGCTGATCAGTCCGACGCGGCCGCGTTCAACCGCCGAATGACTGGTCAGCGTCCTGCCCAACAGTCGGACTTCGCCGCTCGTCGGGCGCAGCAGGCCGGCGAGCAGGCGCAGCAACGTGGTCTTGCCGGCGCCATTCGGACCGAAGAGTGCCAGACACTCACCGGCATGGATGCGCAGATCGACACCGGCCACGGCGCGCCGCCGACCGAATCGCCGCACCAGCGACACCGTCTCGCAGACGGGTACGTCGGCAGGTGATCCAGTCGGGCTCGGGGAAGTCATCGCTGCCCAAGCTAACCCTCGCAGCCATGCTCGGCGGCGGCGGTTGCCCCTCACCGCGCGGGGCGTCAAACTGACCGCTCGCCCCGCCATGATGCCTCAACCCCACCGTGCCACATGTCCGAGATCGACGCGCTGCTGACGGAGAATCGCCGCTTCCCCTCACCACCGGCGTTTCAGCGCGTCGCCACTGTCAGCGACGCCGCCGTCGCGACCGCCGCCGCCGCCGACCCGGACGCCTACTGGGTGACGATGGCACGGCAGCTGGAGTGGATCACGCCGTTCACGAAGGGACTCGAGTGGACCGCGCCATTCGCCACCTGGTTCCGTGACGGCCAGCTCAACGTCTCCACCAACTGTCTCGATCGACATATCCGCACCGCGCGGCGCAACAAGGCCGCGATCATCTTCGAGGGTGAGCCGGGCGACACACGCACGCTCACCTACTGGCAGCTGTACATCGAGGTCTGCAAGTTCGCGAACGTGCTGCGCAGTCTCGGTGTCCGCAAAGGCGATCGCGTTGCGATCTACCTGCCGATGATTCCGGAGGCTGCCGTCGCAATGCTCGCGTGTGCACGCATCGGAGCCATACACAACGTCGTGTTCGGCGGCTTCAGTCCCGAATCACTCCGTGATCGGATCAACGACTCGCAGTGTCGCGTGCTGATCACGGCCGATGGCGGATTTCGTCGCGGGCAGGTCGTGCCGCTCAAGCGCAACGCCGACGCGGCGATGACGGACACGCCAAGCATCGAACATTGTGTGGTGGTGCAGCGTCGTGCGGGCGCGATGAGCGAGGAAACACACGCGCAGATGCAGGACGGTCGCGACGCGTGGTGGCATCGGCTGATGCAGAAGGCGCCACTGCAGTGCGAACCCGCCGTCATGGACGCCGAAGATCCACTCTTCATTCTCTACACGTCCGGCACGACGGGCAAACCGAAGGGCATCGTGCACAGCACCGGTGGATACCTGACCGGCGTGACGACGACGTCGAGGCAGGTGTTCGACCTGAAGGACGACGATGTGTTCTGGTGCACCGCCGATGTCGGCTGGGTGACGGGTCACTCGTACGTCGTCTACGGCCCGCTCGCCAACGGTGCGACCTGCATGTTGTATGAAGGTGCCCCGGATTGGCCTGACAAGAACCGCATGTGGGACATGTGCGAACGTCACGGTGTGACGATCTTCTATACCGCGCCGACGGCAATTCGCGCGTTCATGAAATGGGGCGAGAAACATCCGAATCAGCACGATCTCTCGCGACTGCGCCTGCTCGGTACCGTCGGGGAGCCGATCAATCCCGAAGCGTGGATGTGGTATCATCGCGTGATCGGGAAGGAGCGCTGCCCGATCGTCGATACGTGGTGGCAGACGGAGACCGGCGCGATCGTGATATCCCCGTTGCCCGGGCTGACGGAAACGAAGCCTGGCAGCGCGACACATCCACTGCCTGGCTACAGCGTCGCCCTCGTCGACACGCATGCGCAACCGATTCCGGTTGGCGGCGGGCTGCTGACCATCACGCGTCCGTGGCCGAGCATGTTGCGGACGATCTGGGGCGATCCGCAACGGTATGTCGACACGTATTTCAGCAAGTGGCCAGGACGTCCCGATCTCTATTTCGCCGGTGATGGCGCGAAGCTGGACGACGATGGCTACTGGTGGATTCTCGGTCGTGTGGACGACGTGCTGAATGTGGCGGGCCATCGCATCGGCACGATGGAAGTGGAGAGTGCGCTGGTCGGACATCCCTCCGTTGCCGAGGCGGCCGTCGTGGGCAAGGATCACGAATTGAAGGGACAGGCGATCGCCGCGTTCGTGACGTTGCGCGAAGGCTTCACGGCCACGTCGGCGCTGCGCGATGAGTTGCGCGAGTTCGTCGGCGAGAAGATCGGCGCGATCGCGAAGCCGGATGACATTCTCTTCAGCGCCGATCTGCCGAAGACACGTTCGGGCAAGATCATGCGTCGGCTGTTGCGTGACATCGCCGAGGGCCGCGCGCTGGGCGACACCACGACGCTTGCAGACCCGAGTGTGGTTGCGGGTCTCAAGGAGCAGTACGAGGCGCAGGAGTCGTGATGTCGCGTCAGTGCGCAGGCCGCGAAACAGCCGTATTCGCGCACTGCCAGTGGCACCGGTCCCACGGGCCGCTTAGCCTTCACGCATGAGCCTTCTCGGCCGGCTGTTCCCCGACACACTGTTTCCCAGAAAGCTCAGCGACGCCGCCGAGCGTCGCCTGCGCCTGGCGCAGGCGCGTGCGGAGGAAGCAGTGCTCGAGACGCACGTGCGCAACGCGTTGCTGTACGTGGACACACTCGCGGGCGAATTGCCGTTCGATCGGGCGATCGAGACGTACATCCGCATGCTCGGCATTCCGGAACCACTGGCCAGCACCGTCGCGACACGCACGCTGGTGGTGCTCGGTGACGACGTCGTCCCGGAGCGCACGTCGCCGCTCGGTGAACACATGGTCGGTGATGATGTGCTGCCCATGGTCCGCATCGCATCAGCGAACGACGCGCGACGCCGATAAGAACGAGTTCTGCGGTGTGAGGATACGCCGGAGAGTTCGGAGAGTGCGTCGACCTCGCAGCCTCGTGTCTTCGCGCACTTCCGGGAACTGCCTGGGGTGAAGAGCGGACGGAGTACGCCTCACTCGACGATCTGCCCATCACGAGTCGTCGTTGACGGCATGGGTGTGGAGCGCACCGAGCTCACCGAGCGTGCGTGATACGATGTCCTGCCCTTCGCGATGTCATGCTTGCATTGCGAACAGCAGTTTCCAGAAAACGTCAGCGATGGTGCGCGCCAATCTGATGCACGCAACCGAAGCACTCCGAGTGCTCAGTGCGCTCCGCCTCCACAGCAGTCAACGCATCGAAAAAGAGCGAAGCCCGAGGAGGACGCACTCCCCGGGCTCCAGCCCTCTCTTCACACAGCAGTTGCAGATGTCGATCGCCCCAGAGAAGCCGCTCGAGCTTCGACTTATTTCTTCGCAGGTGCCGCGGGCACGGCGGTCGGGATGGGCAACGTCGGAGCGAGCGCCGCGTCGACGGCGGCTTTCAGTTCGTCGTAGTTCGCGGCGCCGCGGAGCATCTGTCCGTTGACGAGGAACGTCGGCGTACTGCCGACCTGCTTGGTGAGGCCGAACGAATAGTTCGCCCTGATCCGCTCGGCATGCGTGTTCGCGTCCATGCACGCGTTCCATTTCGCCAAGTCGAGACCGATCGTCTGCGCGTAACCGCTGATCACACCGCGCGGGTTGCTCGTCGCCTCACCATTCCATTCGATCTGGCCGTTGAACAACGCGTCGTGCATCTCCCAGAACTTGTTCTGGTCGTCGGCACACGCCGCGGACATCGCCGCGGGGATCGTGTTCCGGTGCGCGTTCAGGATCGGATAGTCGTAGAACGTGTAGCGGATGATTCCCGTCGCCACGAGATTCTTGCGGACGTCGGGTTCCGTGATGGTGAAGTAGTTGCCGCACGCCGGGCACTCGAAGTCCGCGAACTCCATCACCTCGACCTTGGCATCCGGCGAGCCGATCGTGTAGCCGTGCGCCTTCAGCGACAGCGTGGAGTCGGCGACGCTCGGCAGGATCAGTGCCGCTGCGGCAGGCGGCTGCTGCGTCTTCCACCAGATGAAGCCTCCGCCGGCCACCGCGATGGCGCCCAGCGCGAGGATGAAGCCGGTGTTGTTGGACTTCTTGCGTACCTGCGCAGCACTCACGATGGGTCACCCTCTGGAAATCAGGGGTCGAATTGCGCACCCCTGCCTGGTCTGAAATGGTTCGGATGAATCCGACGCCGCGATGCCATCCGGCATCACACGCCAGCCGCCTCGGCAGCGGCCGTACCCAAGGGTAGGTGTACAGCAGTCGGATGCGCTAGTTCAATCGAAGCATTTTCGCGCATGGTACATTGCCTTCGTGCCGCGTCAGCCCGTCCTCGCCACACCAGCCTTCACGCCAGTTTCGCCGGTTCAGCGACGGCTTCCGGCGTCGCGCGCGTTTCTGCCGTACATGCCGCCGGACGGCGACTACGTGCGCCTGCCGGTCGGACCGGGGGCGCTCCACGCGATGCGGTATGGCCATGGCGGTCCGGCCGTGCTGCTGCTGCACGGCTTCACCACCAGCGCGCCGCTCTGGCATCGTGTCGCGCCGATCCTGCTGTCGCGCGGATGTCAGGTGATCGTGCCCGACCTGCTCGGCTTCGGCGAGTCGGATCGGCCGATCGGCGGCCCGTATACCGTCGGGTCGCAGGCGCGTTATCTGGATCGGGCATTGGCCCTGCTGCGCGTCAGCCAGGTGGTGGCGGTAGGCCAGGATCTGGGATGTGTCGTGCTGAAGCGCCTCGCGGCGTTGAGACCCGAGCGGATCAGCGCGTTGATCCTCGCCTCACCGACGCCTTCGGATGGCTCAGGCGGCCCGGAAATCGACGCCGTCCGCGGCCAGACCGGTCCGGCTCTGCTCGAGATCTCCAGCCGGCCACTCGGTGTGGTGGACCTGCTTGGCCCCGTGCTTCGGGCGGCCGTCAGTGACCCGGGCAGTATGCCGGACAAGCTGGTCGCCCGTTTTTCTGCGCCGTACACCGGCAGTCAGGGCGCGCGGCACCTGCTCGACCTTGCGCGCGCAGTGGGAGAGGAGGAGGACCTGGGACCGGCCATTCTCAGCGAACTGAGCATGCTGCGCGTCACTGGTGAAGACGATCCGATGCCGGCACCGCCATCGGACTCGATGATCCGACTGCCCGGCGCCATGCGATTGTTGCCGCTGGAACGACCGGAACCGCTGGCAGCGCTGATCATGGAACGTGTGGAAGCCACGAATGATTCGCCCGTTGCGCTGGAAGAACGCGGCGAACCGGAAGTGGATCGTGCATGACGTTCGAGTTGGTCAGGGCCGGGAACTGTACCACGCATGGCACCGCCGGAACGCAGCAGCGCCAAGAGGTCCTGCGACGAGTTCCAGCACCGCCCGGCGGGATGCCCGGATCGTCGACTGCACTACGAACTTCAGTCCCGATCGACTACTTTTCCAGCATTACAGTTGCAACCAATGAGGTGAATTTGACGAAAAAGAATCGACAGCGTCGAGTAGTGACGCCGCCGACCCCGTTCGAGCAGGCGCGCGATGAGTTGTTCCAGCAGATCATGCGGTGTGAAGTCATTGGTGCGGCGTCCGATCATCAGGGCGAGTGGTTCACCGAGACCATGGCTTATTTCGCCGAGCGGTACCCCGAGTTGAAGCCGGCCGATGTGAACGATCTGCGCCAGTTGGGCGAGCGGTTCGTTCAGCCACCGAAGGCCACCGTGACACCCGAGGACGCACCGACCGCCGTGTCGGTTGCTCCAACGCCCGAAGCAGCGGCCATTGATGCGCTGGTCGGAGACGATGTCGGCACGGAGCCGGAGAACAGCACCGAGATGGCAGAAGTGGAAGACGCCGAGACCGTTCCGGCCTGATACGACGCCAATCGTTGCACGCAGAACGCCCCCCGCACACGTCGTGCGAGGGGCGTTCTGCGTTGGACGGCGTGGGGTCGAGGTCAGAACCGCGTGCCGATCGTGAAGAATGCGAGACGGCGTGCGCCACTCAGAATGGTCTGCGTGTCACCACGCAATGTCATGCCGTTGGTGCCGAGTGTCCCGATGTAGTTCGTATCGGTGAGGTTGAGGACGTTCGCGCGGAACGTCAGTTCGCGAACGCCCGGCACACTGCGCACCGTGTATTCCGCGTTTGCGTCGAGCGTCGTGTAACTCGGCACCTTGCCATCGTCGGTGTTGAGGATCGAGAAGTAGCGCTCCGCCACATAGCGGCCGCCCACCTGCGCGACGAATCCCGTGTGCGCGAAGCGCAGTTGCGCGTTGCCGAGCAGCCGTGGGGTATCCACGACGCGCTTTCCCTTCGACGGCACCGTATCGGACGCGCCACTCACGTAGTTGTCGTTGATGGTCGCGTCGGTGAACGCAGCGCTGGTCGTCAGCGAGAAGCCACTCCCCAGGCGCAGCGACAGCAGTCCTTCCGCGCCGCGCGACGTGACGCTGCCGACGTTCGCGAAGGAACTGACGCAGGTTGCGGTGAGCGGACACACCGACACGCCGATCAGGCGATTGCGATACGCCACGTTGAACAGCGTGAGCGACGCCTCGACCGGTCCGCGACGTGTGCGATAGCCCCCTTCCACGGTGGTGGCGCGCTCGGGATCGGTGTTGTCCTTGAAGAACTGGAACGCCGCGGGGCTGGTGTTGTACACGCCCGTCTGCGGGCTGTACGGCAATGCGTTCACGTTCTCGGAGACGTTGGCGAAGAACTCATCCTGTGCGCTCGCACTCCAGACGGCCCCCAGCTGCGGGAGAAATCCGCCATTGGTCGGAATCGAGAAGTTCGGTCGGCCCGAGTCGGGGAGTGTCTGCGCGCCGGCAATCGTGCGGCCGTTGCTGGAGAAATCGGCGCCGATGTGCAGGAACTTCGCGCCGTACGACAGCTTGAGGCGGCCGTTGGCGAAGCGGTTGGTATTCTGCACGTACCCGAGCGCGGTGTTGTACTGTCCCGTGCGGTCGAAGAAAAGACGGAGAACGTTGTTGAAGTCCACGTCCGGCCCTGCGCTCGCGTTCGAGAGCCGCCAGCCGACGCGCCGGATGGTCGACTCGTTGCGCTCATACCAGCCACCGATCTCGAGTTCGTTGCCCGGCAACTCGAACGTGAGTTTCGCATTGGTGCCGAATCGCTGACCCTTGTACTGGGTCTGTCGGAAGTAGATCGGATCGGGACTCCACGTCGCCCCGTAACTTGGCGCGGTCCAGTCACCTGCGCTGCGATTCGTGTGCACATATGGCTGCAGCTCGAGTTTCGCGACCTCGCTGAGCCGGAACATGCCCTTCACGTAGCCGATGTGATCGCGACGCAACCCGTCGGCGGTGTTGTAGTACGCTTCGTCAGGGGTACTGCTGCTCGCCGCCGCGAGCGCCTGCGACCAGTTCGAGTACTGATCCCAGTCGCGCCCGCTGCTGCGCCAGCGCGCCAGCGACAAGTCGGCGTAATCGCTTTCCGTCCGATCGGAGAGGCCGTAGTAGGCCACGACCTGATGCGGCCCGGCGAAGTATTGCGCCTTCGCATTGATCTGATCCTGCCAGGTTTCGCCAACGCCGAACAATCCGCCGCGGGTACCGATCAGCACATTCGCGGCAGGCGAGGCGCGCGTGCCGGAGCCCTTCCACTTGTCGTTGTCGATCCGTGAGTAACTCACGAACGCCTTGATGCCGCTGCTCGCACCGAGCGTGAGCAAGCCGGTGTCGAAACGCCCGGCGGAGCGGAACGTGTTGGCGTCGCCGACCATCTGCGACAGCGAGAAGGTGCGCTTGCTGAACGGATCGGCCGATGTGTACTGGACCACGCCGCCGAGGTTGTTGCTCGACGAGGTGCCCAGCGCCCCGCTGCCCTGCAGCACGATCGCGGCGCCAACGTTGTCGGCATCGATCGCGCGGCCAATTCCGAGGCCGTTGAAATTGCCGTATGACATGTCGCCGAGCGTGATGCCGTCGAAGGTCTGACCGATCTGCTGCGTCTGGAATCCGCGCATCGTGATGCGATTCGACCACTCGTAGGTACCGAACGGATCGGCACTCTGCACGTTCACGCCAGGCAGGCGTTCGATCACCTTGAGGGCGCTGGTGCCCGTCGGTGCGAGCGTGAGATCGATCGCATCCACCGCGCTGCCGGCGCGCGCCTTGCCGCGCCCGACGCGTGAGCCAACGACTTCGACGGTGCGCAGCCGTTGTATGGAATCGCGCGTCGCAATGGCGCGTCGTGCTCGCGTGGAATCCTGCGCGTTCGCTGAACCGACGCACGCCAGACTGATCGCCGCCGCCGTCAGGAGCGCGCGAGAAACATCCGATGTCGGATGAAGAAACGACATGAGGCACCCCGGGTTTGGTATGGCGCTGGCATGTCATCGCCAGCACCGGACATCATCCCCGGCTCATGCACCGATCGTGTCGTCGATACGGATACGACCGTGTCACAGTTACCGTGAGCGCGGTATCTCGGCGGGCTCATCCCATTCTTCAGGTTCGGCGTCGGCCACGTCGATGATCTCGTCCGTCGCTCGTGACGCCTCATTCCGCGCGCCCGATACGGTGCCCGGTCGCGATGCGTTGGCGACCTCTTCGACGCGCTCGAAAATGTCGAATGGATTGCGTGCGACCGCGACCGCCGGCGTGTCGCCACGCGCCGACAGCGCGCGCTGTGGCTCCGGTGCGCGCAGTGTGTTGCCGCTCGGTGCGACGACGGGCAACAGTGCGGACAGATCACCACTCGTGAGCGCGGCCTTCTGCACGGTCACGCGTTGCTCTGCAACGCCGATCTGCTCTTCGACGGCATCCAGCGAGTGCGACAGCTTGTCGAGGATTTCGAACGGCCGGAATCCGGGCACGCGCAGCGTGGGATTCCAGTCCACCACATCGCGCATGACACCGACGGGCAGCGTGCGGCCTGGCTCAAGGATCAGCAGCAGGTCGCGCGAATCCGCGGACCGCGCCGAGAACAGGCGCAGGGCACCATCACGCCCGAGGAGCAGTGCACGAATGAGCGTACCCGTTTCGGTGTGCTGCACGGTGCGATGCAGGACACGATGCCGGATGCGCCGCAGGCCACGCGCGGATTGCGGCAACAGCGTGGTGGTGAATTCGACCAGCGGAATCGCGTCGAAGAACGACGCCGCCGCGCGTGCGAGCACCTGCACTTCCCGGATCGTCAGCTCCTGCACTTCGACCTGCGCACGCCGCAACTCGCGCGCACGAGTGGCGAGCGCAGTCGCGCGGGCGTAGGCGTCAGACGGAACTGTGGTGGTGTCTTGTGCCATCGGGGTGGGGTGGATCAGACATCCGGCGCAGATTTACCGACCTCAACCATTGAGGTTCGGCCGGTCTCCGCGAGACTTGAATGCGGGGCCGGGCACCTGCGTCGCCGCTGCGCTCAGCGCTGCCGGAGCGGCGCGCGCCTGAACGTCACTCCCGCGCGCAACCCGCCGCCCAGCCCAATCTCGACGCCGGGCACCCATGTGCCGTCACTGGGCCCTTCGATACCAAGCGTGACGATGGCGACGGTGGCTGGCGTCCGCTCCGACTCGACGCGCTGCCCGATCCCGGCGCCTGCCGAGATACCCCAGCGTGACTGCCGAAACGGATCGCTGAGCCATCGCGCGAGAAGGTCGAGTCGGCCGGTCGGAACCCATCCAGCGGACCGGGACACGCCACCCACGCCGGCATCGAGCTCGAGTCGGACGTTGTAAGTGCTCGCCACGGCCAGTCCAAGCGCAAATTGTGCCCCCGGATCGCGATCGATGATCGCGTCCGCGCGAAGGGCAGGCCGCAGCAGCATCGGCCTGGCCGGCGGCAGGACGCGCTGGGCAGCGCATGGCACCAGCGGCGCGAGGAGCAGGAGCAACGCGACGACGTGACGGGGGCGACGCGCGCCGGACGTTCGGGTCACCCGATGGCGTCGTGTGATGGCGACGGCAGCGCAGCATCGCGGCGCTGATCGCGTGGGCCTCCGCGGCGGTTGACCCACAACATCAGGGTGTAGTCCGTCGTGGCGACGACCGCCAGAATCCCGCACGCGAGTGCCAGACCGGCCACGAGGCGCGGCGCCTGCAGTGCGGCGAGCAATGTCACGAACTGCAGCACGGTCACGCCCTTGCCCGGCCACCGCGCCTGAAATGTGACCTGCCGCAACCAGCTCACGTTGCGCGCCACGAACCACCCGACGACCGTCATCACGTCGCGCACCATCAGCAGGCCGAGTTGCCACGGTGAAATCAGGCCATCGACCGTCACCGCGATGAATGCGACGAGCATGAAGATGCGATCCGCGATCGGGTCGATGAGTGCACCGATTTTCGTCGTGTTGCGTGAGATGCGCGCGATGACGCCATCGAGCACATCGGACACCATGGCGCTGAACACCACCGCCAGCCGCCAGTCGGCGTCGCGTATGCCAAGGAACACCCCGGCCATCACCAGGCGTGACAGGGAAATCAGGTTCGGCGGATTGAGCACGTCGCTGCGGGGCATGCCAACAAGAAAGCAAGACACGTGCTGGACAGCCAGCAGTTGCCACTCCTGCCTCGTCGGCATAGGCTGCCACTCGTGTCGGCGCGCGATGCGGCGCCCGCCCATCTTCAATCCCGTCGCCGTGCCCCTGCTCCCCTTCGCGCTTCAGGTGATCGTCTGCTGACTGTAGCGATGCCGCTGCTGGCACTGACGGCGGCTGTCCTGATGCTGCTGTGGGACGTGGGCCTTGCAGGACGATTGGCGCGCGTGGCGGAAGCCCCGCGCGGATGGGCCACGCTCACGGCGATCACTGGACTGCTGCTGATTCCGGCCACACTGATTCGAGTGGTCGGCAGTTCGCTGATCGATGGACGCACCGTGGCCGCGCTCGGTTGGCTGTGGCCACTCGTGCTCACGCTGGTGGCGCTCCAGGCCGTCGTCACACTCGCGCGACGACTCGGTGCACGCACGATCGTCGCCCCGATCGTGGCGTACGATGCGATCATCGCCGCTGCCGCATGGATCGAATACGTCGCAGGAAATGGACTGACCTTGCCGGCGTGGCTGCATGCGATTCCGACGGCGGAAGCGGGCGCGATGGGGTATCTCGCGGGTACGGCCGCGCTCTGGTCACCGTTCGCGATTGCACCACCTCTGCTCGCACCGGCATACCGTGCACGGTGGGCGGTGAATGCCTCGGTGCGCGGCCTGATCGCACTCTACGCACTCGTCGCCGTCGTCGCATTTGCTAGCGAGTTGCCGCAGGCGATTCGCGGCGTGCAGAGCTTTTCACGCTGGACGCTGGCGCCGCTGCGTGAGCGCCCGCCGGATACGCCGCTGCTGGTCGGGATCCAGATCCTGCCGGCGTTGCGCGGTGTTCCTGCGCCGCTGGCCCTGCGCTTCGACACCGACCTCGCCGACAGCGCGAACGTCGATGCGATTGCCGTGACGGTGGCGCCGAGTGGTGCCACGCCGCGTGCGCTCGATTCATTGTCGCGCGCGCTCGAGTCGTACCGCGCCGACAGCACGCTGCTGATCGTGACGGTCGGGTGGGACCTCCAGGAGGCGTTGCGCGAACGATTCGCCCCCACTGCATGGCAGCGGGAACGGGTGCAGCTCGTCGATCAGGTGGTGCGTCGGCTGCGTCCCGATGTGCTGGTGCCGATCGAGGACCCGAATGGGCTCGGGCAGCAGATCGTCGGTCCGCGTCCGGCCAGCGCGTGGCAACCGTTACTGCTGCAATGCGCAAAAACTGCGCATGCCCTGCGCCCGCGCATGAAAGTGCTCGCTGAAATTTCGACGTTCGACGATCGCGACAGCGTGCTGGTCAACTGGGCCACCACACCCGCGTCGGGCATGGACGGAATCGGCTACATCCTGCAGCCGGGTTTTCGCGGTGGTGTGAGTCTCGAGGCGCGATTGCAGGCGGCGGATCGCTGGCGTGCAGTGCGCGCCAGGCGCGGGCCGAACACGAGCGACGAGTGGGTGATGCTGGCCGCGGGATACCCGTGGACGCAGGGCGAGGAGGCGCAGGACCGCGGCATCTGGGGCGTGCTCGCGTGGGCCAGTGCGCGGCCGACGATATCCGGTGTGATCGTGGGTGATGCCGGCGATTACGATACGCGCCGCGGGCTGCGTGGACCCGGTGGGCGATTGCGGCTGGCGACGACGTCGGTGAGGCGCGCGATTCGCGGGCTGAACGAAGCCGCGCGGTGACGCGCGCTCAGCCTTTGACCACGCCGCGCACGACCGCTTCCACCCGTCGCATTGGATCACACCACTGCTGCACCACCGCCTGCACATCGGCCGCTGTCACCGCGCGCAACTGCGGGACTTCATCGACGAGTTCGTGCAGCCCGTCTCCGGCGCACCAGGCATCGACCATGTCGCCTAGTTGCGCGCTCGCACTCTCCTGACGCAGTGCGTGCATGCCGATGGCGTAGGTGCGCGCACGCTCGAGTTCCTCGCTGCTGACCGGTGTGTCGCGCATCAGTGCAAACTCTGCCAGCAGGCCGGCGCGCGCCTCCATCTCGCGTTCCGGTGCACAGGCGATGTAGGCCGTGATCATGCCGGCCTCACTGAGCGCGGAGAGACTCACGAAGACGCTGTAGGCAAGCGATTGCCGGCTGCGCAGCGACTCGAAGAACCGGCCACCAAGTCCACTCGCGACTCCGGTCATCAGCGCCGCGGCATGACGCGCCGGATCGCGACGACCAGGCCCCCGGAACAACATCGCGACGGCACTCTGCTGCTTGGCCCGCGACTCGACGATCTCGATCGGGACGCGCGTCAGCGCAGGGGCCGAGGGGCGCATGGACACACCCGGCCGCAAGGCATCGAAGGCGCCGGCAACCTGCTCCGCCAGTACCTGCGGTTCGGCGTCACCGATGATGGCGAGGACTGCGTCACCGTTGAGAATGACGCGCGTGTGCCAGTCACGCACCAACGTCACATCGAGCGCGGCGACACTATCCGTCGTGCCCAGTGCATCGAGTCCGAAGGTGTGCGTGCCGAACAACGCCTGTCGTGCGACGGAGAGCGGATGGCGCAGCATGTCATCACGGCGCGCGCGCAACTCGGTGTGCATCTGTGCCTGCTCGGCCTCGACGGCGGCGTCCGGGAACGACGGATGCTGCACCACATCAGCCAGCAGCGCCGCCGCCGACCGCGCATCGTCCGCCGGCACACTGATGGACCAGCCGACCAGCTCCTTCGACGTCGACGTGGACACGCTGCCGCCGAGCGTTTCCGCGTCCTCGGCGATCTGCGCGGCGGTGCGCGTCCGAGTGCCCTTGAGCGAGGACCGCGCCATCAGCGACGTCAGTCCCGCCAGCTCCGTGCGTTCATCCACCGCTCCGCCCTGCATCCAGCACCCCATGTGGACGAGCTGCGCGCCTGGCTTGCGTCGCACGAGCACCGGCACGCCGTGCGCAGTCCGGAACACGTGCGCATCACCGACGCGCGATTCCGGATGCACGGACGACGGCGCTACAACGGCCACGATCGGCGCTCGCGTGTCAGCCGCGAGCGCGTCGCAACGGCTCGCATTCCAGGCTTCGATCAGTGACGCACCGTCGGCCGCAAGCGGCGCACTGCCGGTCGGGCGATGACTGACGACACCCACCGTATCATCGGCGCACCAGGCATTCAGCACGCGTCGTATGTCGTCGGCCGACACGGCGTCGATTGCATGCCACCACGCGTCGCCGACGTCCTGTCCGCCGAGTGACTCCCAGGCGACCATCTCGCTTGCCTGCCCTTCCATCGATTCTTCGGAGCGCAGCTGGCGCGTCCGCAACACGTGCTTGACGCGTGCCAGCTCGTCGTCGGTCGGCCCATCGTGCTGCAGCCTGCGCAGCTGCTGCCACGCGGCGGCGGATGCGTCGCCAATCGTCGCATCCGCACCGACGAGCGCGATCGCAAACACACCGAGCTGCGTCGGTGTGTAGTGGTAGGCACTCGCGCTCATCGCGAGTCCGCGCTCGCGCACGGCACGATAGAGGCGCGACGCACGACCGGTCGCGAGGACGGCGGCCGCCACATCGAGCGCCGCCGCGTCCGGATGCAGTGGGCCGACCGTTCGCCAGCCGAAGGTCGCGTGCGCCTGTTGCACGTCACCGGTCAGAGCACGATATCGCGCACCAGTCCAGCGTGATTCTTCGGGGCCATGATCGGGCAGCGGATCATGCAGCGGCAGCTGGCCATACCGCTGTCCAACCGCTGCCACGACCGCTGAGGCATCCACATCGCCGACGACCGCGAGAACGCTGTTGGAGGGCGTGTACCAGTTGCGATAGAAACCGTGCACCATGTCGCGCGTGAAGGTGCGCAGCCCGGCTTCGCGACCAATCCGCCAGCGTCGCATCCGATGTGCATCATGCAGGACTTCGTACAGCGTCTCCGACGTCACGGCGCCCGGTGTGTCCTCCTTGCGCGCCGCCTCCTGGATGATGACTTCGAGCTCGCGTCGCAGCTCGTCCGCGTCGATCAATGAATGCGCGAACGCATCGAACTGGATGTCGAGGCCATGCTGCCAGTTGGCACTCGGCAGCACGGTGATGTAGGTGGTGGCGTCGTAGATCGTGTGGGCGTTGAGCCAGCCACCGACCTCCTTGGTGGCCGTCGCGATCTCGCCGGGCCCGCGAGAGGGCGTGCCCTTGAAGTACATGTGCTCGAGCACGTGCGCGATCCCGATCTCGGAATCGGGTTCGTCGAAATAGCCGGCCTTGACGCGTGTGACGAGAGCCACCACCGGCGCCGCGCGATCTTCCCGGACGAGGAGCGTGAACCCGTTCGGGAAGACGGTGCGGTGGGTGGACCGACTCAATGGAGAATTTTCAATACGCCGGCGTCGGCACTGCCGCGCAGGAACGCTTCGGCCGATTCCGTCGGCACCCGCTGACCCGTCTGCGCCTGCACCCGCGCCGCTTCCTGCAGCATGAACTCGTACAGCGACTTCCCGCCTGCGGTGGCGTCGCGCATCTCGGTGACGATGTCGTCCCACGACCCGACGAAGGTGTCGCCGGTGCGCGTCATGACACTGTGCTCGACCGCCAGATCCTTCTTGTCGCGCATTTCGGCGAGCAGCGTGCCGAACAGCTCGAGCTGACCCTTCGAATCGGAATCGTCGTCGCCTTCACCGAGCACGCGAGCCTCGATCTCCGAGAGCATCTCGTCAATGCTGTCGGTTTCCGCATTCAGCTCCTCGAGCTGCGCCTGCCACGGCGCCAGATCGGGATCGTCATCCTGCAGACGATAGGCCGCCTTCTTCAGCTCGATCAGACGCCAGATACCGAGTTCATCCCAGTGATCTTCGGGTGACGACTTCTCGAACTGGTACAGCGCGGCCTCGTACTCCTGCTTGTCGTACAGCAGGTTGGCGAGATAGATGCGCGCTTCGGTGTAGTCCGGATCGAGCTTGAGCGCACGACGCAACGTCGAGATCGCGGCGTCGTCCTCACCCGAGCGATGCTGCGCATAGCCCATGCAGCTCACCGCTTCGGCCGACTCCGGCTCCTGCTGCACGGCAATGTCGAAGAACTGTGCCGCATCCTCCACGAGATTGTCGCGGAACAATGCACGGCCGACCTGGAGCATCAGCTCCACGTCATCGTGATACCCGAGTTCCAGGATACGGCGGAAGTTCTTCTTCGCATGCTCGACCTGACCGAACCGGAGCAGCGTCTCGCCCATGCCGGCGAGTCCGTCCTCATGCTCCGAATCGAGTGTCAGTGCTTCCTCGAAACTGCGGCGCGCCCACGCGTACTCCTCGCGGGCCAGACGCGCATACCCTTCGCCGACATGCAGCTCAACCGATGTCGGATACAAGACGAGGCCCTCACGCAGCACGACCAGTGCATCGTCGAAGCGCCCCTCGTTGTACAACTGGTGCGCGCGTTCGTCGTACTCTTCGGACGACAGGAATTGCGAGGCCATCGCGACAGTCCTCCGGGCAAAGCGTCAGCAGGGAAGATAGACCCCGGTACGCACCGTGAGCCACCCCGCCAATCGGGTGATACACCGAACCGCAGCGATCGGATGCTGCAGTACCCCTTCTCGTCTCGTTTCCCGTCAGTGCACCTGCGGCATGAAATCAACGTAGCGAACGCGCGACGCGTCGGCGACGTGCCCTTGACAGTTACTCACGTGTCAGCGGGCCAGTGCACTGCATGCGACCGCGATCTGCGCCGCCAGCGCCGCGTTCGATTCGAGCAGCGCAAGGTTCGCCGGCAGCGAACGACCGCCCGTTGCCGCCAGTACCCTGCCGAGAAGAAATGGCGTCAATGCCGCGCCGTGGATGCCAGCGTCGTGGGCATCGCGCACCGCACCATCCACGGCTGCTTCCACCGTCTGCTGATCGAGTGCCGCATCCGTCGGTGGTGGAGAGACGACCAGCACCGCGCTGCGCTCACCGAGCGCCCAGTGTGCGCGAGCGATTTCTGCAACCTCCGCCGCTGATTCGGCGCGCTGTGGCACGCGCAAACCGGTACCGACGGTGAAAAATCCCGGCAATTCGCTCGTGCGATATCCGATCACTGGTACGCCGAGCGTCTCGAGGCGCTCGAGCGTGGCAGGCAGATCGAGAATCGACTTGGCGCCCGCGCAGACGGTGATCACGGGCGTACGCGCCAGTGCATCGAGATCTGCCGATTCGTCGAACGGTGTACCGCGATGCACGCCGCCGATGCCACCGGTGGCAAACACGTCGATGCCTGCGGCGCGCGCCAATGTGAGCGATGCCGCCACGGTGGTTGCACCATCAGCACCCTGCACCATGCACGCGGCGATGTCGCGTGCACTAACCTTCCGCACGCTCTCCAGCAACAGGAATCGTGTCAATTCATCGGGCGTGAGCCCGACCGAGGGGTGGCCGGCCGCGACCGCAGTGAATGCCGGCACCGCCCCGTGCTGCTCGACGGCCGCCATCATGCGCCGCGCCGCCTCGGCGTTGTGCGGAATCGGCAATCCCTGCGACAGCACCGACGTTTCGAGCGCGACGACCGGCGCGCCACGTCGCAGTGCGTCAGCAATGTGCGGCAGCACGCGGAGTACGGTCATGCGCGATCGTGATGTCGTGGGTGAGTCTCAGTGCGACTCGGCACTCGGTTGCACGGTCGTCGATGCCTTGGCACGTTCGCGCATCGACACCGGTTCCGCTGTCAGCACGAGTCGATCCGGTGCCGAGCCAACGTAGCGCGTCGGCCAGCAGGTCGTGAGCGTCAGCGTCGGTTGTGACGACTCGAAGATGGCGCGTTCGTCCTTGCCCACGACACGGCGCAGCGTGACGCGCCACCGCACGCTCATCGTCGGCGTCTGGGTCTCGAGCACATCACCGACGCGCACTTCATCGAGGCGATGAAAGTGCCGGTCGCGGTGTGCCGAGATGACGGAATTGCCGGGCTCTCCCGGAAAGACCGTACCCGGCATGTGTCCCGGTCCGGCCCACAGATCCTTGTCGCTCAATCCCTCCACCACCACCTCGTCGAGGCGGATGGTGGGAATGATCACCCGCACCACCGGAGCACCGGCGGCCACACGCGTCAGCGACAGGCCGGCGAGCGAGCTGATGCTCGACGACTTCATCACCTTCGTCCATTCCGTTCGCGCACGTTCACGCGCCACGGCGCCGCGCAGCAGCTTGACGCCAACGATGGAGACGATGATCAGACCGAGGGCAAGGATCGCGAAGCCGAAGACGCGCGGGGCACGGCGTCGGCGCCGACGGTGCCCTCGCGACTCGCGAAGACCGACCGGTTCAGCTCCGAGTGCGGAGTACTGTGACACAGCCGACGGCGATGAGGCCACTGCCAAGCAGGAGCACGGACGGCAGCGGTGTACCCGTGTTCGGCGCACGCAATCCAGCGCGCAGCGAGTCCGGCGACACCGCGTCCGGCACGCTACCGGTGCGGTTCATGGACGGCGCAACGCCCAGCGCCGGCGTGTCACCTGAGGGGTTACGCGCGGCGTCGGTGCGAGCGGTCACACCATCGGCCGGGAGCGTCCCGGCGCCGGGGGAACTGGTCGAGGGCGGCGTGTTGGAGGCGACAGTGACGGACGGATCACCTGCTTCCTTGCCGCCCGCAGCCGCGAACAGCGCCGGCGTGCCACCTGCCGCCGCCATCGCACCGAGCAGCCCGAGCGGCGCGAACGCAGCCAGGTTCCGGAGATCGCCCTTCCCCTCACCCTGCGGACAATCGCAGATGGGCAGCGAAGCCGTAGGCGGAGGCGTCGTCGTCTGTGCGGCGACGATCGCAGGCGTCAGGGACATCGCTGCCCAGGCCACCACCGTCATCGTTTTCGTGAACATTTCCGGAACTCCGCGACAGAAGGCACATCTCGACACGCTCAGCAGAAGGGCGCATCTCACATGCCACCGAATAACACATTCAAGCGCACCGGTGCACAAGCCCTACACACCAACCAACTACCAGTGGGGCCGACACTTAGCACCCCGCTACCCTCGAGACATTAATCTGCGCTCAGGCAACAAGCGACTTCAACACTACACCTGAGCCGTGAAAGTGTTGCATTCATGCAACAACGAGCAGACGCTCGACGGCCGTCAACGGGTTGCGACGGCTTTCGGCCAGGCCGCCATCACGGCTCGCCCCATTTCCGCCATCGTACGCTGCGGTTCGGAGTCGAGCACCCAGCGCTGGTCCTGATTCTCCCTGGTGAAGACGCAGGTCACGACTCGCGACTGCAGGTGGAACACCGTGCACTCCGTGCGCACGGCGTCGGTGGCGCCAGTCTTGTGCGGCGCGCGAACGCCGTCGTTGAAGCGCTGCAGCAGCTGCGCGTCCTCGTTGTGCTCGAGCATGTCCATGATCACGGAGTCGGCGGCCGGCGTGACGGCCTTTCCATCCGCCAGCAGCGTGAACAGCCGCGCCATCTCGTTCGGCGTGCTCACACCGAGACCGTATTTCACCGAGCTGTCCATCGCTACGCTGGCGAGTCGGAGAAAGACCTTCGAATGCACCTTGGTGCGCGGAAGGCCGCGATTCTCCATCGCATCCCACACACGTCGCATCTCGACGCGTGACAGCAGGAGATTCGTCGCGGTGTTGTCGCTCAGCGTCAGCATCAGCCACGCCGCGTCACGAATCGTGATTTCGGCACCGTCGTGCAGAAACTGCAGGACACCGGCACCGGGCACCTTCTCGATGCGCAGGACGGTGACGCGGTCATCGAGCGATAGCTGCCCGGTGGCCACCTGATCCATCAGTGCGACGGCGATGGGCACCTTGATCAGGCTCGCCGTCGGAAAGGGCTCATCGCCGTTGCGCGACAGGTGCTCGCCTGTCTCGAGATTCGCCACGGTGTATCCCACCACGCCGTGATGCGCGTTGCTCAGCGAATCGAGCGTGCGACGCAGGGCCGCGGTATCCGCGCGCGCGACCGGCGCGATCCGCGCTGGGGCTGCAGCGGCACGCACACCCTGCGCCGAGAGCATTGATGCGTACAAGACAAGCGGGGCGATGATGGCCAGTCGCCACCATCGCCCCGCTGCGCCCGCTGCACTCACTCGGCGGCGTCCGCGAAGTCGTCGGACTTCTTCGTGGCTACCAACTCGCGTTCCGTGCTGGTCGGATCGTACATCGCCAGAATCTTGATCGACTCGCCGGGATAACAATCGAATTCCTTGCCGGTGCCCTTGTAGACCTTGATCTCGTGGCCATCCTCGAAGCGAAGCAGTGCGAGAGGGTACGAGTCGTTGGTGTACTGCTTGCGAACGCGCTTCGGGGCTGTTGACATCGCTGGACGATCCTCTGGGAGCTGAGCTGGCGGCGACGCGAAGTGCGTCAGGTGACCACGGGTCGGCTGGCGGCGAACGCTTCCCACGCACCGGTGGCGAGAATGTCGTCGAGCGCTGCCACGGCAGCCTCGAGCTCCTCGTCGGTCGTGAAGAAGTGCGGCGCCACCCGGATTCCTGCCCCGGGACGGTAATCGATCACAATGTCACGTGAGAGAAGGGCCTGCGCCACAGCCGGTCCGTGCGGGACGTCGAAGGCGACCGTTCCGCCGCGACGATCGGCGTCACGTGGGGCATGCACGGTGAAGCCCCGCTCGTCGGCGAGCGTGATCAGGCGGGACGTCTGGCGCTGACTCTTGGCACGAATGGCACTCAATCCGGCCTCGCCAACGATTCGCGGTCCGTCCAGCGCGGCGTAGAGTGCGGGGACGGTCGGCGTCCCGCCTAGCCAACGCCACGCGTCGCTTGCCGGATCCAGTGTGGACTCGAACGCGAACGGGCGCTGGTGCGCCTGCCATCCCGTGAGCACCGGCCGCAACGCGGCCGATTGCCCAGGTGACACCCACAGGAAGCAGCCACCGGGTCCGCCGCACAGCCACTTGAGCACACCGCCCATGTAGAAATCGACGCCAAGCGCCTGCACATCGACCGGAATCACGCCCACCGCGTGATATGCATCGAGCAGCACCAGCGCACCGACCGCGTGTGCCTTCGCGATGATCGGCGCCACGTCCATGATCCATGCGGACTTGAACAGGACGTGGCTGATCGCGACGAGTCGCGTCTGCGGCGTGATCGCATCCACCACGCGTTGTGCGTCGATGCTCAGGTTGTCGTCCGTCGGCACGACAGTGACTCGCGCGCCGAGTTTCGGCGCAAGTGCGTCGGTCACATAGCGCACGCTCGGGAAATCGAGCGCCGTCATGATGATTTCGTCCCGCTCCGGCGTGTACGAGAGTGCCGAAAGGATCATGGCCTGCGCCTGGCTCACTGTGGGTACCATCGAGACGGTGCCAGCCGGTGCGCCCATCAGCGGCGCGACGACGTCACCGACCTCGATCGGCAACTGCCACCAGCGATCGGCCCACGCCTTCACACCGAGCGAATTCCACGAGTCGGCGTATTCCGCCAGGCGATCGGCGGTACTGGCCGGCATCGGCCCGAGCGAATTGCTGACGAGATACGTGCGCTTCGAGAGGATCGGAAAACGATCCCGGAATTGCAGCAGCGGGTCGTGCGTGGAGTCGCTCATGCGCCGGCACTCATGCGGCAGGGACAGTCATGGGAGTAAGGGTGCGGCGCGCGACGACGAAGAACAGCGACGCTATGCCAAGCGTTGCAGCGAGCACGATCCATTCGTCGAATGTGATGGAGGTGAGCAGCCATCCGATCAGCACCACGGTGATGACCGGAATCACGGGCCCACCGGGCACGGCGAATGGAATCGTGCCTTCCTCGCGAACGCCGCGTCGACGCAGCACCATCGTCGCCAGCGCGCAGCCGGCATACAGCAGCAGTGCGGCGAGGTTCGAGATCACCGCGAGTTGCTCGAATGAATTGAAGATCGCCAGGAACGCCACCAGCGTGGTCTGCACCACGATCGCGACGTGCGGCGTGCGATACGCCGGATGAATGGCACCGATCGCGCGTGGCAGCAGGCCGTCCTGCGCGAACTTCCACAGCGCTCGCGGCGCCGCGAGCGTCATGCCACTGACGTAGCCGAACATCGAGATCGTGGCACCGATCAGCAGCAGGAGTCGGCCGGGCGTACCGAGAAACTGTTCGGCGGCAAACGCCAGCGGTGCGGTCTTGACGGTCGCGAGGCGATCACCGAGCAGCCCTGCCGCGACCAGATGCACCGCGAGATAGAGCAGCGTGACACCGATCATCGCGATCGCCAGCGCGCGTGGCACCGTCCGCGCCGGGTCCTTCACCTCACCGCTCGGCACGAGTGCACTCTCGCAGCCGCTGAATGCGAAGATGAGGATGATCGCGGCGCGCGCGAGGCTGGATGGCGCCGGCATGTGTTCGATGACAAGGTTGGCCGGCTGGATGAAGAACGCGCCAACCCCCACGAACACGAGCAGCGGCAGCAGCTTGGCGACACTGAGCACGACGATCAGTCGCGTGCCCTGTCGCACGCCGCGAATGTTGACCAGCGCGAGTCCCACGAAGGCCATGACGATGATGGGAGTGCGCAGCGACGGCATGCCGAGCAGCGCACCGAGACCCTCGGCGAACGCCGAGGCGACGCCGGCCACCGCGGTCGTTCCGATCATCCACAGCAGCACACCGGCCATGAACCCGATGTAACGTCCGAAGACTGCTTCGACGTACGCATACGGGCCGCCGGTGAGCGGCACACGACTGCCGGCTTCGGCGAAACAGAGCACCACGCAGCCGATCACCGCCGCGCAGATCAGATAGACGAACGGTGCAGCCGTTCCGGCGGCAGCCGCGGCGCCGGATGGAAGGCGGAATATTCCACCGCCGACGGTCACGTTGAAAATGCTGGCAGCGAGTCCGAAGACGCCGACCGCGCGCACGAGGCCAGGCGCAGCGGGGGAAGAGGCGGATGTGGTCACGCGCGCAAGATCGTCGCTGACCGGGAGAACCAATAGGGGCGTGACGGTCGTTGTCCGGCGAGCGTCGAACGACGAGGCCGGGGACTGGTCGCGACGGGGCAGCGCCGTCGTCGCCATACTTTGTCCTGTGGGACAGCACGACGACTCATCACCTCAGGCTTTCGGGACGGCATGACGGCAGAGCGACCACGAATCGGATTGGTGCTGGGCGGCGGTGGGTTGAAGGGTTTTGCGCACATCGGCGTGCTGGATGTGCTCCACAAGGCCGGCATTTCCCCAGTGCTGCTGGCCGGATCGAGCATCGGTTCGCTGATCGCAAGCTCGTATGCCCTCGGCACGCCCGTGGCGAAGATGCGTGAGCGCGCGTTGACGCTGAAGCGGAAGGATCTGTTTCGCGTCAACACCGGCGGTTTCGCACGCGGGCTGCTCAAGAGCCCGAGCTTCTACGCCGCCGAGCCCCTGCGTGCGTTGATCGCGGGCGTGATTCCGGATCGTCGTTTCGACCAGGTGTCGACGCCCCTGCTGGTGAACACCGTCGACATCGAACGCGGCATGCAGATCGTGTGGGGCGCCCCGGGCTTTCGCAACGCGTCGATTCGCGACGCGGTCTACGCGTCCTGTGCGCTGCCCGGCTTCTTTCCGCCGGGCACCGTGTCCGGTCGCGTCTGCGTTGACGGCGGTACGGTGGACAACATGCCCGTCTCGTCGTGCGGCGAGGGTCTCGACCTGCTGATCGCGGTGGATGTCGGCAACAGCGACGTGCAACCGGCGGCCGATGTGACCGACGAAGGCATCGCGTCGATCTTCATGCGCTCGGCGACGCTGATGATGCGCACGTTGCAGCATGCGCCACTGTCCACGTGGAACGGACACACACCGCTGGTGCTGATCCGGCCGCACGTGAGTCGGTATGGCTGGTTCAACTTCGACAAGATTCCGACGCTCATCAGCGCCGGCGCGCAGGCGACGGAAGAAGTGCTGTCCTCGATTCCGCTGGCACTGAAAGCCGGTCACGGCATCTATCCGCGCCAGCGAGTGCGTGTGAGCGTCGTGCGAGACAAGTGCACCGGCTGTGGGCAGTGCATCGCGATGGCACCGTACGCAATGACCCGCGCGGTGGACGGCAAGGCCACGCCGCGGCAGTCGGCATTCGACTGGTCGCCGGTGGACAGCGATTTCTCCGTGCACTGTCCGACGGACGCGATCCGGCTGGAGCGTACGCCGCTGGTGTGAGTGCCCGTGCGAAGTCTCGCCCAGCGACTTGACACCGCCGGCCGTAGTGAGGAACATGCACGACTGAGCGCCCCAGTCATCAATGACCGCGGGCGCTTTTCCATGTGTTCCCCGACGGTGAGTGACGACGGATGACTGACGGCAACGAAGCGACCCCGAGTACCGAGTCGGCGGTCGAGCGCGCCAAGCGCGAGAGCAACCAGCTGCGCGGCACCCTTGCCGACACACTCGCCGATCCGACGCAGTCACACTTCGGTCACGATGATGCGGTGCTGCTCAAGTTCCACGGATCGTATCAGCAGGACGATCGCGATACGCGGCAGCATCGCGGCGAGCCGACGGAGAAACAGTACAGCTTCATGATTCGTGTCGCGCTGCCGGGCGGCATCATCTCGGCGGAGCAGTATCTGGCGTTCGACCGGATCGCGGAGGAGTACGCGAACGGGACTCTCCGCCTGACGACGCGTCAGGGCATTCAGTACCACGGCGTGATCAAGGGCGAACTGAAGGACACCATCGCGAGCATCAACGCGGCGCTGGCGACGACGATTTCCGCCTGCGGTGACGTGCAGCGCAACGTGATGGCCTGCCCTGCCCCACTGAACGATCCGGCACACAGGGCGGTGCGCGCGGCGGCCATGGCAATGTCCGCGGCGTTGCGTCCACACAGCCGAGCCTATCACGAAATCTGGCTCGATGGCGAGCGAATGGAGATCGGTGCAGGCTTGGTCGAGGAACCTTTCTACGGCGTGCAGTACCTGCCACGCAAGTTCAAGTCGGTGGTGGCGCTCGACACCGACAATTGCGTTGACGCGTATTCGCACGACGTGGCACTGATCGCAGTGACCGATGGTCCCGAGATCCGCGGATTCAACGTGGTCGTGGGCGGTGGACTCGGCATGACGCACAACAAGGCCGACACGATGGCTGCGATGGGCGAGATTCTCGGCTTCGTTGCAGAAGTCGATGCCGTTGAAGCCGTGAAGACCGTTGCGGCGATCTATCGCGATCATGGCAACCGCGCCGATCGACGGCACGCGCGCGTGAAGTACCTGCTGGCCGAACATGGCATCGGCTGGTTCCGCGAGCGCTTCCGCGAGCGCGTCGCGTTCCCGTTGCACACGCCCGAAGTGATGCCCGCGCCAAGCGGGCATGATCACCTCGGCGTGCATGATGCGGACGACGGCACGCAGTTCTACGGAGTGTTCATCCAGAGCGGTCGTATTGCCGACCTGGAGAGCGTGAGACTTCGCACCGCCGTCCGCGCGATCGTGGAAGCGGTGAAGCCGAATGTCGTGATCACCGCACAGCAGAATCTGTTGTTCACCGGGCTGACGCCGGCGGATGTGACCACGATCGAGGCGATTCTGCGTGACCATGGTGCGAACGCGGTGGACGAACTGATTCCGCTGCGTCGATTCTCGATGGCGTGCCCGGCGCTCCCGACATGCGGCCTGGCCGTCGCGGAATCCGAGCGCGCAATTCCAGGAGTGCTCGATGAATTCGAGGCAGAATTCCGTCGGCTCGGCATCGAGGATGCGCCGCTGACGGTACGAATGACCGGGTGTCCGAACGGTTGCGCACGTCCATACACCGCGGATGTGGCGTTCGTCGGTCGCTCGGCAAACCTGTACCAGATCTATGTCGGCGGCGCGATTGCCGGCGATCGCGTGGCGGATCTGTACCTCGACAAGGTGCCGCGGGCGTCGCTGGTGGCTTCCATGCACCCGCTGCTGACACGTTTTGCGGCGGAGCGATCGACAGGCGAGAGTCTCGGCGATTTCTACCAGCGGATCTCGGGACCGCGCGAGCCACGGCGAAAGGTCACGGGTCGCGAGATCGCGACGGCCGTTGGACTCGGGCTGTCTGCCTCATGACGGATGAGCGGGCGCCGGCGCGTCAGATCCTGCTGATCGCCGCGCATGGATCGAGCACGGATGAACGGGCGCACGCGCAGGTGCTCGGGCACACCGCGCGCATCGCGACGCTGGTGCCGCACGATGTCACGATCACGGGCTTCGCGCGCGGCACACCCTCGATCGCTGACGCGATGTCACAGTGCGTGAAGTCAGCGAACGGCGCGCGGAGCGTCGTGACGGTGCTGCCGTTCATGACCAGCGCAGGACACTACGCGACGCAGGTGCTGCCGCGTCGATTGCGCGACGCACTGGATACGCACGACGCAGCCCGCATCTCGATCGCGACCACCGCACCGGTCGGGTCGAGCCGGCGCATTGCGACGCTGCTGCAACGACGCGCGCTGCGCATCGCGGCACTGCAGCGCTGGTCACCCGCTGACGTGGCCATCGTGATCGTCGGGCACGGGACGCGCCGCCAGGCGACCAGTCGCGACACGGCGATGGCGCATGCCCGTTCGCTCGCACGCCATGGCTGGAACGCCGTGCAGGCCGCCTTCATCGATGACGATCCCACGATCGCCGATATGGTGGCGACGCTGCGCGCACGCCAGGTGATCGTGCTGCCGTTCCTGATCGGTGGCGGCGCGCATCACCTGATCGACATTCCCGAGGCGCTCGGTTTTCCCGAGATCGACGATCGGGCGGATGCACCCCCCGCACCGATGCGTGACGCGACGGGACGCACGTTCGTGCTCGACGCGCCGATCGGAAGCGACGAGACGCTGGCGGATATCGCGGCCACCATCGCCTCCCAGGCGTGGCTGAGGAACGCACGCACGCGCCGCCCGGCGGGAAAATCACAGCGGGGTACGGTACATCTGGTCGGTGCGGGGCCCGGTGCGCCCGACCTGATCTCGCTTCGCGGCCGCCGCGCTCTGTCACGAGCCGATGTGGTGTTGCATGACCGACTCGTGTCGGATGCGTTGCTCGCGATGGCGCGACCCGATGCGCGCCTGATCGACGTCGGGAAGGAGTCCAGTACCCCACAGAGTTCCCAACACGCGATCAACGCGATGCTGATCGCGGAAGCGCAGCGAGGGAATCGCGTCGTGCGACTCAAGGGCGGGGATCCCTTCGTCTTCGGGCGCGGCAGTGAGGAGGTGGACGCGTGCGAAGCGGCTGGCATCCGCGTGCGAGTGACACCCGGCATCTCGAGTGCGCTGGCGGGTCCGGCGGCGGCAGGCATTGCAGTCACGGCGCGGCACATCAGTCGCGGGTTTGCGGTCGTGACGGCGTCCACTGACAGTGGTGAGGCACATTCCGTGGAGCACCTGGTGGCGTTCGCGCAGGTGGACACACTGGTCGTGCTCATGGGGCGCGGGCGCTTGCAGGCCATCTGCGCCATGCTGATCGACGCCGGCCGCGACGCGGACACGCCCGTCGCGTGCATCGAACGGGCGACGCTCCCGGATCAGCGGGAGGTGCGTGGGACGCTTCGCACGATCAGCCAACTGGCGGATGCAGCGGGCATCCTGGCGCCGGTGGTGATCGTGATCGGGGCGACCGCCGGCACGTCGGCGATGAGTGTGACCGAGGCGCAAACGCTCACCGAAGCCGGAATCAGCCCGTGAGGTACGCACGAGTGAACGGCCACAGGGCCTAGCGGTAACCATCCAGCCCCCGCCTCCGTAGGGAGACCGTCCCGAGAGCGCGCGCGGCCGGTTCCCCGAGACAGGGCAAGCAGATGACCTCCAGCGACACGACGGCCGGGATGCGAAGGCAGGCAGGCATCGCGGGGGTGCTGTACCTGACCGTGATCGTCACGGGATTCTTCACGCTCGTGTATGTGCCGTCACAGCTGGTCGTGCCCACCGATGCCGCCGCCACTGCGCGCAACATCGAGGCGTCGCGCGCGTTGTTCAAGGTGGGCATCATCGCGGGAATCGTGTGTTACGTGGCGTTCATCGTGCTGCCGCTCTCGCTCTACCGATTGCTGAGCCACGTGCATCGGGACGCTGCGGCGCTCATGGTGGTGTTCGCGATCGTGAGTGTGCCGATTTCGATGCTCAATCTCGGGCACAAGCTGGACGTGTTGTCGCTGCTCAGCCCTGCCGCCGGCCCGCTGCTTCCGTCGTCAGCGCAGGTGCATGTGCAAGTGATGCAGTCGCTGACCGCGTACAGCAATGGCATGCTGATCGCGGAGGTGTTCTGGGGCCTCTGGCTGCTGCCGTTCGGATACCTCGCCTTCAGGTCCACCACCATCCCACGGCTCCTAGGCGTCTGCCTCATGCTCGGTTGCTTCGGCTACCTGATCAACGTCAGCGGCGCCGTGCTGATCGAGGGCTACGGGACCGGTGCGATGGCGAGCATCGTCAGCCTGCCGTCCGCAATCGGCGAGATCGGGACCTGCATCTGGCTGCTCCTGACGGGCTTCCGGGGCTCGCCGGCCGTCGTCCGCCGTGCGCCGGCAGCTGGCGGCGGCTGACCGGTACGGCGCGCATATTCTGCTCGCTGTCATCTTACCTCACACCACGAGCCCGCCATGCTGCGATCCGCCCGCCTGCTCATCCTGCCGTTCGCCCTTTCCGCTGCGGCAGTCCTTGCCACCGCGCCTGCCCACGCACAGGGCATGATGGCCGACATGCACGCCGACGTTAGCGACGTGCAGAAGAAGTTGATCGACCTCGCCAAGGCCATTCCCGAAGCGAATTACGGGTGGCGTCCGATGACCGGCACGCGCACGGTGGGCGAGCTGTTCAAGCACGTCATCACCGACAACTACCTCATTCCGATCTCGATGGGTCTCGCCGCGCCGGCGGCGACCGGAATCTCCGCCACCGACATGAAGAGTGCCGAGGCGTACGAGGCGCGGGTGATGACGAAAGACCAGATCGTCGCAGCGCTCGAGCAGAGTTTCGCGCATCTGCACACGGGCATGGGCCTCACGACCGATGCCAATGCCGCACAGCCGATGAAGTTCTTCGGCATGGACTTCACGCGTCGGAAGGCCATGATCGGCACCGTGACACACCTGCACGAACACCTTGGACAGGGCATCGCATACGCACGGAGCAACAGCGTGGTGCCGCCCTGGAGCAAGTAGGCGACACATGCTGCGCCACGCGATGTCAGGCACCATTCGTTGCGCAGCGCTGGTCATGATGCTGGCCCGGGCGGTCGCCGCGCAGGATGCGGCGGCCGTTCGCTATTCGCTTCGGTTCGACCAGGGCGACAGCGCGGGCGTCGCGGTTTCCATCACGCTCCCGACACCGATCGCTGCGCCGATCGACTTCGCGATGCCGCGCTCGATTCCGATGGGATACGGCACACAGCCGTATGACCGGTTCGTCTCCGATCTCGTTGCGCGCGACGCGAATGGTGCGAAGCTCGCGATCACGGATCTCGACGGTCCGCGGTGGCGGATTGCATCCAGCGCCGGCCACGCGCTCGCGTCGATCGAGTACCGCGTCGACGTACGCCGGATGGAATCGGCGATCCTCAACGCCGGCGATGCCAGCCGCGTGCGTCCCGGATATCTCGGCCTGCTCGGCTATTCGGTGTTCGGATTCGTCGACGCCGTGCTGGACGCGCCGATCACACTCGACGTGCGTGTGCCCACCGGATGGCCGGTGTACAGCACGCTCAGTGCAACGCCCTCCCGCGGCGCGATCATGGTGCACGCGCGCGATTTCTACGCGCTGGCGGATGCGCAGATTCTTGCGGGACCTGATCTCGTCCTGCAACAGGTGTCGCACGGTGTGCCGTTCACGCTGGCGCTCTACTCTGAGCAGCAGGGTTTCGACATCAAGGCGATGGGCGTGCTGGCAGACTCCGCACTGCGACAAACGATTGCATATTTCGGCACCACGCCCCTGTCCCGCTACACGGCGTCGATCGAAATCCTGACGCCGCTCAGCCAGCAACACGAGTACCGCTTCTCGATGGAGCATCTCGAAAGCGCGACCTATCGCTTCGCGGTAGGGCAACTCGATGCGGGTCCCGCCGGCCGTGATCGCACCTACTACAACCTGCTGCATCACACTGTGCACAGCTGGCTGCCGAAGCAGTGTGCGCCGGCCGGCTACTATCCCTTCACGTGGGACTACGCGGCGCCGATCGACGGCATCTGGTTTTCGGAAGGGTGGGCCCAGTACATCGCCGCCGATATCTTCGGCGGGCCGGGAGTTGACGGTGCGGAGCGACGTCGCGCGCGTGTCGCGCTTCGTTTCGATGGCGCTGCGGCCGACACGCTGCCGCCGATCCGTGGCCATCGCACGGCGGAACTCTCGCGCGTTGCCGCGCATCAGTATTCAGAGGACTTCCGCATCAGCGCCACGGTGTTCAGCCGAGGCGCACTGATGGCGGGTGCCATCGACGACCGGATCCGGCAGGTAACGCACGATCGAAAGAGCTTGCGTGACGTCACCCGGGGGTTGATGTCCTGGTGCGAAACGTCTCGCGCACCCGTGACGGCCGACGTGATCGGACGCGTGGTCAACGAGCGGACAGGCGTGGACGCACGTGACCTGATCGACAGCTGGCTTGCTCCGCGCGGCGCACGCGCACCCGATCGCGCCCGGCCCTGATACGAGTCATTCTCGCCCACCCTCCGCCGAACAGAGTCGAACATGTCGTGGATCCCGTCGCTCCTCGTCGCCATCGCGATCGCCACACCCGCGCATGCTCGTACGCCGATGCACGGCGACGCTCATCGCGCGACGGATGTGAAGGTCACGGTGCTCTCCACCATGCTGGCCGGCGACCCGGCGCGCGGCATCGGCGAGTGGGGCTACTCGGCGCTGATCGAAGTGGACGGACGGACACTGTTGCTCGACACCGGTGCACGCCCGGAAACGGTGCTGCGCAACGCGCGCGAGCTGGGCATCGACCTGTCACGTGTGACGGATCTCGTGCTGACGCACAATCACGACGATCACACCGGCGGGCTGCTGACGCTGCGTCGTGAACTCTCGAAGCAGAACCCGGTGGCGCTGAGCCGCATCCACGTCGCGCGTGGCATCTTCTGGGATCGCATCACCGCGGGCAAGTCAGAGAAAAGCAGCGTGGCCGCGATGCGCACTGAACTCGAGTCGGGTGGAGCGACATTCATCGAACATGACAAGGCGACGGAGCTAATGCCCGGCGTGTGGTTCACCGGCCCGGTGCCCCGAACATGGCCGGAACGTAACTGGTCGGGCGCTCGCCAGGTGCGCACCCCCGCCGGTGATGTCGAAGACAACGTCCCCGATGACGCATCGGTCGTGATCGATACGCCGGAAGGACTGGTACTGGTGTCCGGCTGCGGACACGCCGGCATCATCAACACGGTCGAATTCGCGCGCAGCGCCGTGCGAGCAGCGCCCGTCGTGGCGGCGATCGGGGGCTTCCATCTGTTCAATGCAACCGACGAACAGCTGGCGTGGACGGCGGGCAAGCTGAAGGACGCAGGACTCGTGTACCTGCTCGGCGGACATTGCACAGGCATCGAGGCGGTGTATCGCATTCGCGAGCTTGCGGGGCTGACGCGTCGGACGGCGATGGTGAGCGCGGTCGGATCGACGTTCACGCGCGGCAAGGGCATCTCGCCGCTGGCACTCGCCAGCTGACGACATCTGCTACGCCAGCGCTGCCTTGGCCAACCGCTGATACGCCTCCACCGCCGCGCGCATCTCCGCAATCTCGATGAATTCATGATCGGTGTGCGCGACATGAATGCTGCCCGGCCCGTACAGGAATGGCGTGCCCCAGTTGCTCAGCTCGGGCACGTCGGTCGCATACGCGACGACATCGGTGTCGAAGCCGGGCACTGATCCGAGCAACACCGGCTGCACGACGGTCTCGATGCTCAACTCGCCGCGATCGCCGAGCCAGTGTTGGAGCAGCGCTATCGTCTCGTCACCCGGCGTGACGATGCGGATCATGAGCCGCGCCGTGGCGTCAGGCGCGACCACGTTGTCGGCCACGCCACCGGCCAGCCCACCGATGTTCACCGTGGTACTGCCGAGGATCGGATGCGTCGGGAGCGACAACGCCTCGAGCTCCGTGAGCAGCTTGACGAGATTCGACGTTGCGCTGATGCCGAGGTGCGGATAGGCGGAGTGTGCCGCCTTGCCACGCGTCGTGATGGTGCAGCGCAGCGCGCCCTTCGTGCCGATGGCGAGTTTCGATTCGGTCGGCTCGCCGTTGATCAGCACCTTGCAACCGTTCGGCACCAGGTTGGCGGCGATGGCCCCGTCGTGCGGCGCTTCTTCGCCGACCACCAGCAGCACTCCGACCGCAAGGCCCTCGTCACGCAGTGCGGTGGCGGCGCAGATCATGGCAGCCGCAATGCCCTTCGCATCGCATGACCCGCGGCCGAGGAGGCGATCGCCCTCGATGTGCGGCGGGTGATACGGTGGAACGGTGTCGAGATGCGTCGAGAACACCAGTTCGACCGGCTTCTCGCCGTACGCAAGCAGGTCATCACGGCCGGGTGTGACAGGAATGCGACGAATGTTCCAGCCGAGCCCGGTGAGGATGCCCTCAGCCACAGTGACGACCCGGCCTTCGTTGCCCGTGGTCGATTCAGTGGCCATCAGTTGCATGGCGATCGCCAGCACGTCGGGAGCAGGAGTCGTCGGCATTCACAAACGTACCCGACACAGCGGTTATCTTCAGCGCAGCCTGTCGACCCGGCCTCACGACCGACAACCGGCAGTGGCTCCATTCATCACTTCGCCCCCGCCACGTATCGGGGGCCCCGGTTCCGGAGATCGTCGGACCATGTCCCATCCGAACTCCTTCGGTGCACGCACGTCACTCGACGTCGGCGGCACTGCGTATTCCATCTTCCGCCTCGACGCCCTGACGAGCGTTCCCGGCGCGCACGTGGACCGACTGCCGGTCTCGCTGCGTGTGCTGCTGGAGAATCTGCTGCGGTGCGAAGACGGCGCCTTCGTCAAGAAGAGTGACATCGAGGCGCTCGCGGCGTGGGATGTGAAAGTCACCACCGAACGCGACATCAGCTTCATGCCGGCCCGCGTGCTGTTGCAGGACTTCACGGGCGTGCCGTGTGTCGTGGACCTCGCTGCCATGCGCGATGCGCTCAAGACACTCGGCGGCGACCCGAAGCGCATCAACCCGCTGCAGCCCGTCGACCTCGTGATCGACCACTCGGTGCAGGTCGATGAATTCGGCACCGCCGACGCCTTCTTCAACAACGTCGCACTGGAATTCGAGCGGAACGCCGAGCGGTATCAGTTCCTGCGCTGGGGCCAGACGGCGCTGAAGAATTTCCGCGCGGTGCCGCCGGGCACGGGAATCTGTCACCAGGTGAATCTCGAATACCTCGGCCAGACGGTGTTCTCGCGCACCGATGACGATGGCAGCCGACACGCCTACTTCGATTCGCTGGTCGGCACCGACAGCCATACCACGATGATCAACGGTCTTGGCGTGTTCGGCTGGGGCGTCGGTGGGATCGAAGCGGAAGCGGCCATGCTCGGTCAGCCGCTGTCGATGCTGATTCCGGACGTGATCGGCTTCAAGCTCACCGGTAGGCTGCCAGTCGGCGCCACGGCGACGGATCTCGTGTTGACTGTGACAGAGATGCTGCGCAAGAAGAAGGTGGTCGGCAAGTTCGTCGAGTTCTACGGCGCTGGATTGAGCAATCTTTCCCTCGCCGATCGTGCGACGATCGCCAACATGGCCCCGGAATACGGCGCCACCATGGGTTTCTTCCCGATCGACGCCGAGACTGTGAACTATCTCCGCCTGAGCGGGCGGAGCGAGCATCAGATCGCACTTGTGGAATCGTATTCGAAGGCGCAGGGCACGTTCCGCACCGATGAGACGCCCGACCCGGTGTATACCGACACCGTCTCGCTCGACATGACGACCGTGGTGCCGTCGATGGCCGGCCCGCGTCGCCCGCAGGATCGCATCCCGCTGACGGAATCGAAGGCGAACTACCGCGCGAACCTGGCTGAGACGCTCACCACTCTTGGAGCGCAGACAGCTCCAGTGGCGTCGGCAACGGCGATCGCGGTGGCGGAAATGGAGGCCGAAGGTGCGCCGCCTCCGGAACCTCCGGCCGGCGTGACGTGTCACTTCCGCGGCGAAACGTTCCGGCTGAAGCACGGCGCCGTCGTCATCGCGGCCATCACGAGCTGCACCAACACCAGCAACCCGAGCGTGATGCTCGCCGCCGGCATGCTGGCGCGTGCGGCCGTGAAGGCCGGGCTGCGCACGCAGCCGTGGGTGAAGACGTCGCTGGCGCCGGGCTCGAAGGTCGTCACCGAATACTTCGCGAAGAGTGGTGTCGACAAATATCTCGACCAGCTCGGCTTCCAGACGGTCGGCTACGGCTGCACGACCTGCATCGGCAACAGTGGTCCGCTGCCGGATGAGATCAGCGCCGCCATCGACAGCGGCAAGCTGGTGGTGACGGCTGTGTTGAGCGGCAATCGCAATTTCGAGGGTCGCGTCAATCCGCAGACCCGCTTCAACTATCTCGCATCCCCGCCACTGGTCGTCGCCTACGCATTGGCCGGTCGCATGGACATCGACTTCGCCACCGAACCACTCGGCATCGGTGATCGTGGGCCGGTGTACCTGAAGGACATCTGGCCCTCGTTGCCGGAAGTGGAGAAGGAAGTGCTCGCGAGTGTGAAGCGTGAGCAGTTCGAGAAGGAATACAGCGCCGTGTTCGAAGGTGACCAGCAGTGGCGTGACCTGCCGACACCCGTCGGCGAGACGTACACGTGGGACGAGAACAGCACCTACGTCGCGCTGCCACCGTATTTCGCCGGCATGACGATGACGCCTCCGGGCATCATCCCGATCAGCGGCGCGAAGGTGCTCGGCATGTTCGGCGACAGCATCACCACCGACCACATCTCGCCGGCGGGCAACATCGCGGCGTCGTCACCGGCCGGCGTGTACCTGCAGTCGCGCGGCGTGCCGAAGAAGGACTTCAATTCGTACGGTGCACGTCGCGGCCATCACGAGGTGATGATGCGCGGCACCTTCGCCAACATCCGGCTCAAGAACGAGTTGGTGGGCGGCAAAGAGGGCTGGTGGACGACCACCGCGCCCGGCGCGGAGCCGGAGACGATCTTCGACGTCGCGATGCGGCAGCAGGCGGCCGGTGTGCCGCTGATGATCATCGCGGGTAAGGAATACGGCACCGGCTCCAGCCGCGACTGGGCTGCCAAGGGCACGCGCCTGCTGGGGGTGCGCGGCGTGATCGCGGAGAGCTTCGAGCGCATCCACCGCAGCAACCTGGTGGGCATGGGTGTGCTGCCGATGGAGTTCGTGAACGGCGAAGGCCGTCAATCGCTGGGTCTGACGGGTTTCGAGACCATCGACATCGCCGGTGTGGATGACACGCTGCAGCCGCGGGCGATCCTGACGGCCACTGCGACGGGATCGGATGGGAGTGTCAGGACGTTCTCTGTCCGGGCACGCATCGACACGCCTGAAGAGCTCCAGTACTTCCGCAACGGTGGCATCCTGCCGTACGTGCTGCGGAACCTGGCACGCGGCGCCTAGTACTCGTTACTCACTTCAGCCTTCACCAGAGACACCCATGCAGATCAACCGCACCATGACGGCTGTTGCCGTCGCCGCGCTGCTCGCTTCGCCGACCACGGCTCGTGCACAGGCGCCTGCCGCTGCCGCACCGCCAGCCGGCCCGGAAGTGGGTCAGATGGCTCCCGATTTCACGATCAACGTGATCGGCAAGGAAGGCGCCGCGCATCCGATGACGTTGTCGTCACTGCGCGGCCAGACCGTCGTGCTGGCGTTCTTCCCGCGCGTGCGCACGTCGGGGTGCACGACGCAAATGGAATCATATCGCGACAAATATGCCGAGTTGTTCCGGAGCGGGCGCAAGGTGACGCTGATCGCGATCAGCACCGACAGCAGCTCGCAGCAGCAGGCGTGGGCACACGATGCGAATTTCCCGATGCTGTTCGGCAGCGACATCGGCGGCCCGGTGGGCACGTTGTACGGCGCGTTCGTTTCGGCCAACGGCATCGACAATCGCTACCTGTACGTCATCGGACCCGACGGCAAGGTCACGTACACGGCGAAGCCGTTCAAGCAGATGGTGGAGTCGGCGTACACCGACCTGGGTGCCGCGGTGGCGAAGGCGGGCGGGAGCAACTGATCGCTCGCACGCCACTGCCTCGAACGGGCACACCAGCGCATGGTGTGCCCGTTGTGCGTTTTCAGCCACGCAACTGAGGCATTTTCAGACACATCGCCACGGCGCTCGCCGGACACCCCTGTCGCCATTCATGTGACGCTGCGAGCGCTGCCGGTGCCGCATCGCGCGCCGTACGCTCGAACCCGAAGCGCGGCCAGTACTCGGCTGCCGTTTCGGTCAGGAGATACACCGCGCGCAGCGACGCGAACTCCGCCCACGCCAGCCGGTCGTGCGTCAATGCGGCGCCGATGCCGCGCCCGCGCCACGGCGCGTCGACCACCGCCGAGCGAAGCAGACCGACTGTCTCGTCACCATCGCCGTAGCGTTCGATGCCCGCCGCGGCGATCACGGCGCCTGACACCGTATCGACCGCCACCGCGAACTGCGGGCCGAACTGCGCATCGAGCGCGTTCGGCGCCAGGTGTGCGCCAACGAGCAATGCCGTCACCGGCGCGAGGTCATGGGGTGTTGCCGGACGCAAGGTGAACGATGTTGCTGACTCGGATTCGGACATGTGATTCTCCGGGTGATCGAGTGACGCGTACGCCCGCACGCTACGCGCCGCCGGACACTGTCGTCAAGCGCGGTGCCGCCGCGCCGCGCTGTGGCAATGCCCGGACGTGGTGCTACACTGTCGGGCGTGACCACGTCGCCACCCAGACAGTTCCTCGACACGCTCTATCGCGATACGATCGCCGCTCTTCATCCCGGGCGCGCGGTCGCCGAGGCGCTCGATGCGCGACACGCACGCAACGGACGCGGCGCGCCAGTCCATCTCCTCGGCCTCGGCAAAGCTGCACCGGCGATGTGCGCCGCCGCGTTGCAGTGGCATGCCGAGCACCAGCGTGCAGTGGACGGCGGCGTGTGCATTGCCCACGACACAGGCGGCATCTCGATCGCGCCGCTGCCGATGATCATCGGCGATCACCCGGTACCGTCCACGCGATCACATCACGCCGCGGCCGCCCTCGGCGCGTACATCGACGCGCGGGTCCGAGAGGATCATGACGTGATCGTGCTGCTCTCCGGTGGCACGTCGGCGTTGATCGGCGCACCGCGCGCCGGCATGAGCACCGAGACCTATGACGCGACGATGGCCGCGCTGGTCGCGTCGGGACTGAGCATCACCGCGATCAACCGTGAGCGGCGACGACTGTCGCGCTGGGCCGGCGGACAGCTCGGCGTGGCACTGCAGGCCAGGGGCGCGAACGTCGACGTGCTGGCGATCTCCGACGTCCTCGGTGACGATCCGGCATCCATCGGCAGCGGACCGTGTGTCACGCCAGAGAGCGCGGAGTCGCCGACGATTCCGCACCACATCATCGGGAACAATCAGCGGGCGCGAGCGACCGTCGTCTCGCTGGCACTGGAACGCCGCATGACGGCCACGCAGGTCGACGATCCGCTCCATGGCGACGTTCAGCAATGCGCGGATCGTATCGCCCTCGCACTGCGCACATTCGCGTCGACCGCACGCACGGGCGCGAGCGCCCATCTGCCGCGCCTGGTGTGCTGGGGCGGTGAGCCGACCGTCACGCTGCCCGGCCCGGATGCGCCGCGCGGTGGTCGCATGCAGGCCCTGGCGATGCTGATCGCGAAGCAACTGCATGACGCGGGGCGGGATGCGCACGGCATCACGGTGCTCGCCGCCGGCACCGATGGTCGCGATGGTGCTACTGATGCCGCTGGCGCGGTGGTCGACGCCCACACCTGGTCGGCAATGCGCAGTGTTGGCCGCGCACCCGAGCACGATCTGTCGGCATTCCGGAGTCATGAGGCGTTGCACGCGGTACACGCCACCGTGCCGGCGTTCGTGTCCGGCACCAACGTCAATGACCTTGTGATCGCGCTCATTTCCTGAGCGTGCATCGCGCCGCGCAGCATCAGCAAGCCGATCTGTTCTCCTGGCCTCGCGTGCCGTCTGGACCTGCGGCGTACATTTCCCAGTCGCCGAACCGGCGCCTTTCATCCCACCATTCGACATCATGACCGCTCAGTCCACGTTCACGGTGGGCCTCGTCCAGATGGCCGTCACCGGCGACCGTGCCACGACCGTCACGGCCGCGATCGAGAAGATCCGTGAGGCAGCCGCCCGCGGCGCCCAGATCGTCTCGCTGCAGGAACTGTTCAACGCACCCTACTTCTGCAAATCACTGAAGCTGGAGCGCTTCGACATCGCCGAGCCCATTCCCGGACCGACGGTCGAACAGTTGCAACGGGTGGCCCAGGAACTCGGCGTCGTGCTCATCGTGCCACTCTACGAGAAGCAAGCGCCCGGCATCTACAAGAATTCTGCCGCCGTCGTCGATGCCGACGGCTCGCTGCTTGGCACCTACCGCAAGATGCACATCCCGCACGATCCGATGTTCGAGGAGAAATACTACTTCACGCCGGGCGACGTGGGGCCCGACCTGCGCACCGATCGGCATCCCGGCATCAACGGCTTTCGCGTCTGGCAGACGAAGTTCGCGAAGATCGGGGTGCTGATCTGCTGGGATCAGTGGTATCCCGAAGCAGCGCGCATCACGGCGATGCTGGGGGCCGAAGTGTTGTTCTATCCCACCGCGATCGGATGGCATCCGGCGGAGAAGGACGCGTTCGGCGCGGCGCAGGTCGATGCGTGGCGCACGGCGCAGCGCGCACATGCGATCGCGAATGGTGTCTTCGTGGCCGCAGCGAATCGCGTCGGCTTCGAGCCGGAGCCCGGCACCGACGGCCTCGAATTCTTCGGCAACTCGTTCATCTGCGATCCGATCGGTCGCTATCTCGCGCAGGGCGGTACGACGCCAGAAGTGCTGGTCGCGACGTGCGATCGCGCACTGATCGAGGATACACGACGCAACTGGCCGTTCCTCCGCGACCGCCGGATCGATGCGTACGCTCCCATCACGCAGCGGTGGCTCGGTGGCGCCTGACACCGGTCGGTTTCCGATCGTGACGCCACTCACGTCGCCCACGCGTCGCATGCCGGCGGAGTGGGAGAAGCACGTCGCGACATGGCTCGCGTGGCCCATGCACGAGCCGGACTGGCCCGGGAAGTTCGCGCCGATTCCGTGGGTCTATGCGGAGATCGTGCGAGTGCTCGCGCAACACGAGCGCGTCGACGTCCTGTGTCACGATCCACGCACGCGGGAGCAGGCGCGCGAGATGCTCACCGCGCACGCCGTGAACCTCGACAACGTGCGCTTGCATGTGGCGCGCACGGATCGTGTCTGGGTGCGCGACTCCGGTCCGACCGGCGTCCATCGCCCCGATGGCTCGGTGGAGCTCGTGCAGTGGGGCTTCAATGCGTGGGCCAAGTACGACAACTACCTGCACGATACACGCGTACCGGAGCACGTCGCCGACCTGAGCGGATTGCCGATCACGCGGGCACAGCGCTCGGATGCGAATGGTGCACTGGTGCTCGAAGGTGGCGGTATCGAGGTGAACGGCCGCGGGCGTATCCTGGTCACGGAAGAATGGCTGCTGACGGACGTGCAGGTCCGCAATCCCGGCTTCAAGCGCGCGGACTACGAACGCGCCTTCGCCGAGTGGCTTGGCTGCCAGGAGACGATCTGGCTCGGTGAGGGCTGCGTCGGCGACGATACACACGGGCATGTGGACGACATCTGTCGCTTCGTGTCACCCGACACGGTCGTGCTGGCGGTCGAGCACGATGCCGTCGATGTCGAGAACCATCGCCGCTCACTCGACAACCTGCGCCGCCTGCAGCGTGTCGGTGGCGCGGCCGGTCCGCTCCGCGTGGTCGAGCTGCCGTATCCACGCGCGGTGATGATGGATGGCGTGCGCCTGCCGGCCAGCTACGCGAACTTCTACATCGCGAACGGCGTGGTGATCGTCCCGACGTTCAACGACCCGAACGATCGCATCGCGTTGAACATCCTTGCGGAATGTTTTCCGGATCGCGCGATCGTCGGACTACATGCCGTCGACCTTGTGTGGGGACTCGGCACGCTCCACTGCCTGACCCAGCAACAACCAGCGCCTCGGCCCCTGCATCGGTAGCGCTGGGCCCTTTCGCGAGATGCACGCTTTTCGCGCGAGGAGCGCGGGGAAGATCCGAGAGCGGCGTGTGCGCGCAGAGATGTCATCGCGCTCGCAGTTTCATCACGCGGTCGCCCTTCCCCGCGTCCGTCGAGGCCCCCGCGTGAAAAGCACTCTCGGGTCTGAAGAAGGACGGGAGTCGCCTCAGGATCGCGCGGCACGTGACTCCAGACAACATGCGCCGTGACGTTGATATGGATGGGCTCGTCTGTGCGATAGCCAGTCCTGCCCCCTTCGCCCCGCCGCCGCATGGTTGCAGCTCCGCTTCGACGCGCGACCGCCCTGCTCTCTGTCCTGAGCCTGGCCGCCTGCGAGCGTGCGGGCTCATCCGGCGGTGACCTGCAACTCGGCGCTGCCGGCGCGTGGAACACCGGTTACGGCGAGATGGCGCATCGCGGTATCGAGTTGGCCATGGAGGAACTCAATCAGCAGGGTGGCCTCGATGGGCGCAGAGTGAACGTCCTCTTCCGCGACGACCAGGCGGACGGTGG
>JACMLX010000129.1 GCA_014379355.1 Gemmatimonadaceae bacterium | reverse complement strand
CTCGGCGACGCCGCCGCCTGCCGCCTCTCGCAGCGCCCCTGAGTTCGCACCGCTCAGGTTGCCGGAGAGTCGGGTGATTTGCCGTCCCACCACGCGCCGGGTGCATACGTGCTGAAGTACCAGACGTTGTTCTC
Source organism: Gemmatimonadaceae bacterium (assembly GCA_014379355.1). GTDB lineage: Bacteria > Gemmatimonadota > Gemmatimonadetes > Gemmatimonadales > Gemmatimonadaceae > JACMLX01. The sequence goes on along the minus strand of JACMLX010000129.1, from coordinate 39,951 downwards.
GGTGTCACGCGCTTCGTAGCCGCGTCCACCGTAGTGTTCATCGACGAGCGGCCGCGTGATGTGCGCGCCGGCCGCGACCGCCATCGTGTAGTGTGCGTCTGCGTCCTCCACCACGATGGAGAGCGTGTGACTCACGCCTCCAGTCAGGTCGAGCGGGCTGACCCAACCCTTCTCCGGCTTCGTCGTGCCGAGCATGAGCACGGACTCGCGGAACGTGAGCTCGGCGTGCGCGACGCCGCCCGTGTCGTCCGGCACGACAAGCCGGCTGCGAAACCCGAAGGCGCGCTCGAGAAAGGAGATCGCGGCAGGGGCATCGCGATAGTAGAGCGCAGGACTGATGAAGCCGACAGCGGACATGCGGCACTCCAGATTGGGGATAGGGGCAACCTGCAGGGGCCGCACCGTCGCGTCTTGAAGATTTGTTCAGGCAACGAAGACGCGCGCGAGCGCTGCGCTCGTCAATCGCCTCGGGCGGGAAGGCAAGTTTCGTCAGTCGGCGCTGACGCCCAGCGATCCATCGCCATTCCGACGCAGGAACTCGGTTGGAGCGATGCCAGCGAACTCCCGGAATTCGCGGATCAGGTGCGCCTGATCCGCGTAGCCACATTCATGCGCGAGAGACGACCAGTGCGACAGGGTACCGTCGCGTACCCGACGCACGGCACGATCGAATCGCACCACTCGCGAGAACGCCTTCGGCGTCAGTCCGACATATTCGCGGAACGCGGCGCCAAGACGCCGACGACTCCACTGCAGCTCACGCGCGATCGTCGATACCGGCAGCGGACGGTGTTCACATCGGAGCTGATCCCACGCCCACCACACTTCGGGCGGCGGCGACACGCGTCTCGCCAGCTGTCGTGTCAGCGCGGCATCGAGGAGATCGAAGCGCGCATCCCACGACGGCGTGGCACGCAGCTGATCCTCCAGCCTCGCTGCCTGGCGACCGAACAGGGCGTCGAACGGCACCACCCGATTCGTGAACTCGTGCATCGGTACGCCGAGCAGTTGCCACATGCCGATCGGCGTGAGGTTCATCTCGATGCCGCATGAGACACCCGTGGTGCCGGTGACGGCCACCGTGTCGAACAGGCCGGCGACGAAGCTGCCGAAGAGTGCTCCACGTGGACCGATCGCCGGTGCGTGCACGTCCAACGGCGCACCGAGATTCACGATCACCGTGATGTCGGGGTGCGGTACTTCGAGCCGACGCACCGGCGTCACACTGCGCTCCTCGTAGCCGACGTACTGCGGCACACAGCCACGTACGGCCGGGGCACTCTCGCGAGTCGCCAGCAGCCATCCCTCACCGTCATGCTCATGGCTCACGACACGTGCGCCGGTCACCGCGATGCCCCTGTCGAGTGGATCCGCATGGGACATTTGATCGTATGCATGAGCCAAGGGGCTGGATCGTCACGACCGCCGCCATCGCACACGACCCGTTCGCGGCGAGGTCTCGGGCGTGGGAACGAAGGAGGGCCAGCTGGAATATGTCTGTCAAGCCTCAACACGAGTGTCGTCCATGTTCACGCGTCGCCAGTCCGTTCTCGTTGCCCTTGTTTTCGTCCTCCCGATCGTCGGTGGCGCACAGACGCGCCCGACGCCCGCTGCCAGGAGACCATCAATGACCACACCACGCCCATTCGTGAAGCCTACAGATGCCGAGCTGCGCGCAAAGCTCACACCCGAGCAGTACCAGGTGACGCAACATGAAGGCACGGAGCGTGCCTTCCGCAATGCGTACTGGGACAATCACGAGGCCGGCATCTACGTCGACATCGTATCGGGTGAAGCCCTCTTCAGCTCACTCGACAAGTTCGAGTCGGGCACGGGCTGGCCGAGCTTCACCAAGCCGCTCGAAACCGCCAATGTGCGCACGAAGAGCGACCGCCAGTTCTTCATGACGCGCACCGAAGTGCGCAGCGCCGCCGCCGATTCACACCTTGGCCATGTCTTCGATGACGGTCCGAAGCCGACGGGCCTGCGCTACTGCATGAACTCCGCGTCGATGCGTTTCATCCCGGTGGACAAGCTTGAAGCCGAGGGTTACGGCCAGTACGTCTCGCTGTTCCGCGCACAGCCGGCTCCGCACAAGTAGTCCATCAGACTCCAAAACAAGACGCACTCCTGCGGCTTGTGCAGTTTTGCGATTCGCCGTTCTCCGTGGGCGCTGACACGATCGTCATTTCGCGCCACGACTGAGACGAGCAAATCGCAAAGCTGCACAAGCCGCAGAAGTGCGTCACTGATTGGAACTGCGTGCGTGCACTACATCGCGATCTTGGGCCGGTTGGGCTTGATCTCCTCGGAGCTCGGTGTGAGTTCCGGGAGGCCGGCGGCCTTGAGGATGGAGTTCAAGCGCGGCAGGTGCGAGTCCATGCTCTTCTTCATCGCACCGAGCTGCACCTCCAGCTTGCCACTCAGCAATCCGAACGCCTGACGGGCCTGTACCGTCGGACGGTATTCACCACTTCCCACGGTGCCCGACAACGCGGCGATCTGGTTGTTCAACTTGATCGGGTAGTTGAGCGGATCCTGCGAGCTCTGGTTCTTCGTCTGATACACCTCGTTCTCCGCGGTCGTCAGCTCGGCCATCATATCGTTCGCGAGTGACTGGAACTCGATCGACGGCTGACCGGTGAGCTTCGGGGCACGATCGGCAACCTGCCAGCGCATGTTGCGCACCGTGCGCACACTCATGTTCGCGTCGGTCGTGCGATCGCGGATCGCGATCAGCATCTTGAATTGTGCCTGCAGATCGGCATCGGTCGCGTCGCTGCGCGGATCCTTCTTGATGTTGAATGGATACGTCTGCGTCACGGCGCCGGCAGTCATGCGTACTGCATAGGCGCCGGGAGGCGCCATCGGGCCAGTGACCGTGCCCGCCCACATGATCATGCCATCGAACCGCGCGGCGTCCGGATACCGCATGTTCCAGTTGAAGTTGTTCATGCCGGCCTTGTTCGGTACGCGCGCAGGACGTGCGCCGCGCGTGAACAATTCCTCGAAATCGACCGCTGCCGCTGCACCCGGTCCGGTGAAACGCGCGGTCGCAACCTTCATGGCCGAGTCGCGGCTCAGACCCGCCTTGCTCGTGAGCGAATCGATCATCGCCGTCTTCAGGCCGTCGACGCGAATAGAGTCGGCCTGCGTGTCGGGGTCCTGGTCACTCGTGAAGCCGGTGATGACCTTGCCGGCGGCGTCGAGGAATTCGAACTTCACCGTCTGGTTCGGGTCCTTGAGCCAGTACTGGAATCGCGCGCCGCCTGGCGGATTGGCGCCGAGCGCATCGCCGCCGCCGGCCATCTGTGCGAAGAATCCGCCGCCCCAGTCCGTGCGCCATGCATCGCTCGGCTTGAAGAGGTGTGCCGAGGACGTGACGATCGCCGGTGTGACCTGACGCATCGCGTCGATGTTGTCGAGGACCCAGAACCCGCGGCCGTGCGTGGCGGCGATCAGGTCGTTATCCTTGATCCTGAGATCGTGCACCGGAACGAGGGGCATGTTGCGACGCAGCGTGCGCCAGTTCATCCCGTCATCATATGAGACGTACACCGTGCGTTCCGTGCCGGCGAAGAGCAGCCCGCGGCGAACAGGATCCTCGCGCACGACGCGCAGGAAGTGTTCGTTGTCGATGCCGTTGGTGATCTGCGTCCAGGTCTTGCCGAAGTCAGTCGTCTTGAAGAGCAGCGGCCGCTTGTCACCGAGCTGGTAGCGATTGGCGGCGACGTACGCAGTGCCGGCGGAGTAGTGCGACGGCTCGATGATCGAGATGCGCGTGAAGTCGCCGACGCCCGGCGGCGTCACGTTCTCCCATGTGCGACCATCGTTCCTCGACAGGTGCACGAGACCATCATCCGTGCCGACCCACAACACGCCCGGCTGCACCGGCGATTCGTCGAAGGAGAAGATCAGCGCGTAGGTCTCGACGCCGGTCTGGTCCTTCGTGATCGGTCCGCCCGAGGCATCCATCGTCTTCGGGTCGCGGCGTGCCAGTTCGGGTGACGCCTCGGTCCAGCTTTCGCCCTCGTTCGTGCTGCGGAAGAGCTTCGAACCGGCCGCGTACAGCACGTTCGGGTTGTGGCGTGAGAAGACGATCGGGAAGGTCCACTGGAAGCGCACCGCGATGTCCTTCGACGACTGACCCATCGGATTGATCGGGTAGACGGTCACGTTGCGCTCGAAGCCCGTACGCATGTCCTTCCGCGTCAGCAGGCCGCCGTAGCTGCCGGCGAAGATGATCCACGGCCGCGTCGGATGCGGCGTGACGTACCCGGATTCACCACCGCCGGCATCCTTCCAGTCGGCGAGGTTCACTCGGCCGTCTGCGCGACTCGGACCGCAGAGCGTCGAGTTGTCCTGCTGCGCGCCGCAGATCATGTACGGATAGTCGTTGCTGGCGTCGACGTGATACCACTGCGCCGTCGGGAAGTCCTCGTCGGTCCAGGTCTTCGCACCATCGGTGCTGACCGTCGCGCCACCGTCGTTCGCCTCGATCATGCGATTCGGATCGGTCGGCGAGATCCACAGGTCGTGGTTGTCGCCATGCGGCACACGAATGCTGCCCGGGAATGTCCTGCCGCCGTCGCGTGAGCGATGGAAGCCGACGTTGAGGGCGTAGATGACGTTCGTGTCCTTCGGGTCGGCGACGATGTTCGAGTAGTACCACGCACGCTGACGGAGCTTGCGATCGCGGTTGATGTAGCTCCACGTCGCGCCGGCATCATCCGAGCGATACACGCCGCCGGAATCATGTTCGATGATGGCCCACACGCGGCTCGGCTTCACGGGCGAGATGGCGAGCCCGATCTTGCCCATGACGCCCTTGGGCAGGCCAGGAGCGGTGCGCGAGATGTTCGTCCACGTCGTGCCGCCATCGACCGACTTGTGGATGCCGCTGCCGGCCCCACCGGACGACAGCGACCACGATGTGCGATAGGCCTGCCACGTCGCGGCGTAGAGGATGTCGGGATTGGACGGATCGACCTGGATGTCGATGGCACCGGTCGAGTCGTCGACGAAGAGCACCTTGGTGAAGTTCTTCCCACCATCAGTGGTCTTGAAGACGCCGCGGTTGTTGCCGGCCTTGAATGGATTGCCGAAGACGGCGAGCCAGGCGATGTCCTTGTTCGTCGGATGGATGCGAATCGCGGCGATGTGTTCCTCGAGAAAGCCGAGTCGCGTCCAGGTCTTGCCGGCGTCAGTCGTTTTCCAGAGACCGTCACCGCCCGCCGTGTTTCCGCGGATGTCGGTTTCGCCGCCACCGACCCACACGATATCCGCATTCTGCGGATCGACCGTGATCGCGCCGATCGTGCCGCCGAAATAGTTGTCGGTGGCGGGGCTCCAGTTCATCCCGCCGTCGGTGGTCTTGTAGACGCCGCCGCCGGTGGTGCCCATCCAGTATTCATTTGGTCGCTGGACCGAACCCGCCGCAGCGACGGACCGACCGCCGCGGGCCGGACCGACCTCGCGCCATCGGAGCGCGCCGAAGACGGTGGAATCGAAGGTGAGCGGTCCGGTGGGTGCCGCCGGAATCTCGCGGCGAACGGGTGTCGTGCGGGCTGGCGGCTTGGCGGTGGCCTGCGCCTGCAGAGCCAGCGGCATGAGTCCGAACAGGACGAGCGCACCGGCACGCAGCGTGCCGGGTCGCGAGAGCGTGAACGTCACGCGTGATCTCCTTGGGTGGGCAGAGCCTGGCGGGGCGGCGTCAGCGCCGCCTGCGCAATACATCAGAAGAACGATGCAGATGCTACGGCGCGCAAGCGGTCAACGCTGACGGAAACCGGCGAGCAGTGTGAGCGGCCAGCGAACGTCGTGCACTGTGTCGTCGGCCCAGACGCGTGCGAGCGCGTCGCGCATCGGCACGAGCGGATCGCTTCCCGTCTGCACCCGACACTCCTTCACTGCCGACCAGGTCGCGAGGTAGTCCGCGAACTGCTGCCGTGTCCATGACACTTTCATGACAAAAGGGGGCACCTCGATCGGAGCATACGGGAAGCCGATGTCGCGGTATGCCGACTCGACGTGTCCCCGTTCCGGCGGCCACCAGGCGCCGAGTGTGTCTCGGTACCAGGGCAGCACCAGCGCGTCGATCTGCGGCGTGATGGTGGCGAGGGCGTATCCCCACACGGCGAACAATCCGCCCGGAACGAGCACGCGATCCACTTCAGCGTAGAACGCCTCACGCTCGAACCAGTGCACGGCTTGCGCGACCGTCACACAATCGACCGATCGATCCGGGAGTCCAGCGTTCACTTCGCCGGCGACCATGTACGTGACGTTCGCGCGCGGCTCGGCATTCGCGATCTGCTGCGGGCTGGCGTCGCTCGCGATCACACGCGCGAAGTGTGGTGCAAGTGCGACGCTCGCCTGTCCTGATCCGCAGCCCGCGTCCCACGCGAGTGAATGCGAAGGCGCGATCGAGGCGAGCCAGGTGAACAGCTCGGCAGGATATCGCGGGCGGCTGGCCGCGTACTGTGCGGCGACGGAGGAGAAGTGGTCGGGGAAGGTCATGGAGCTTCCAGGTTCTTCAGACGGTCTCTCACGCGCGAAGGGTCGACGACTCACGCCGCGTTGAGTTGGTGTTCGCAGCTCAGAATGCGGCGTATAAACAGCGCGGGGACTCCGCCACCCGGAGCCCCCGCGTTTTCTGCACTCACACCGGCGTCACCCCGTCAGAAGATCTCGCACGCCCCGCCGGCACAGGCGACGGTCTCCTTCAACGACGTGTAGTCCGCTGCCTCGCTCATGAACGAATAGTCCACCTGCTCGTACGTCAGGTTGTTCCACTTCACGATGTCCGCGGCGGTCGTCACTTCCTCGTTCGGCGCCTGCGGATAATCCTTGTCGCCGGTGGCGCCGAGCAGGCTGACGCCCGTGAAGTACGCGCGGTTCTCCCAGATGAAATCGGCGACGGCTTCCCACTCGTTCTCCTTCACCGTCACCGTGTTGCTGACGTTGTGTCGCAGGCCCGGATTGTACTTCTCGTGTGCCGTACCCGGCACGACCCAGTTCTCCTGCACCAGCTTCACCATGTCGAGGAACTGCAGTGCACCGATGTCCTTCTTGAGGATCGCGCCTTCCGGTGCCTCGATCGGGAAGGTGATGACGTCCGTCGTGTCGGCCTTCATGCCGTACACTTCGGTCATCTGCGGATTCCACGACTTGAAGAAGTTGTACACCGGCTCCGTGCGCGCCGCCTGCACGCGACGGAAGTACCGCTTCGCATGGTGCGGATGAATGCCGCTCGCCGTGCCGAGCAAGAGGCTGGCGGTGCCTTCCGGCTTCACACACGTCACACGCGCCGCCGGCTGGATGCCGATGGTCTCGGCCACGGCGCGATTCGTCATCACACACGTCTCGGCACCCTTTCGCAGAACCGCTGGATCCAGCAGCACGTCGGGACGCTCGAGGATTCCGCAGATGCTCACGCCAAGCAGCGATTCGCGCTCATTGATCACACGCGTGACCGGGCCGAGGTAACTCATCTCGGTGTACGCGGCCTGGAGCGTGCCGATGGTGGCCGCGACGGTGCACAGCTCGTAGAACTTCTCCGGCGTCTCGCACATGCGACCGTTGATCGTGGTCAGGTTGCAGTGCTGCCAGCCACTGATGGTGTCGCCGACGTCGACCGGCTCACTGTACCCATACGCGTCCAGCTTGGCCCGAATCGTCGCATCGACGACGAGCGACGGCGCGAGACCGATCTCGACGCACGGATTGGCGCCGTAATCCGCGTTCTCGGTGAAGTAGAAGCCCGGCTCGCCGAACTGGCGGATCGCGTTGAACAGCGACATGAACTCTTCCTTCGTCGCATCACCCCGCACGAGCATCGCACTGTTGTTGCTGTGCTGACGCTGCGGGTTGTGCTTCCACCATTCGCCGGTCTTGGCGTTGACCATCTCTTCATCGTCGGCGCTGAAGAGCGCTATGGTGGCCGAGCGACGGATGCCGCCGCTGATCACCGCGCTGGCGGCGAGCATGAGGATGTCATAGGCCTCGATCGGGCGCATCTTGCGGCCCGGGATCGCGTCGAGCACCCCGCGGATCTTCTCGAGCGCCTTCTTGAGCGGCTGATGGCCCGGCGCGCGCCCACCACTGGTGCGCAGCACGGCACCCTTGGCACGGATCTGGGAGAAGTCGAACTCGATGTAGGTGCCCTCGTAGTACGACATCACGAGTTCCTGCATCGCGTCCGCCCAGCCCTCGATCGTGTCGGGGATGGTGAAGTGCTTGACCGGCAGGTCTTCGGCACTGGCGCGCAGCGGGAACGGCTGCAGGCGCGAGACATGCTGCTTCTGCACGCTGAAGCCGACACCGGTGCCGCTCAGCAGGAGCCAGAGTGCCTGGCTGAACTTCCGCACGTGGTCGATGTGGCCGAACGTGCAGTTGTACATGCGGGCGTTGTTGACTTCGATCGCGTCGCCGCCGAACTGCATCGACCGCATGCTGGGCAGCGCCTTGCGATCGCGCACGGCCTCCTCAGCGGTGTCGATGAGCTGGCCGAGCGTGCGATCGAGGCCGAACGCCTCGTTGCCGAGAATCGCGGCGAATCGGTTGCGATGCATGTCGAACACGCGCTTGGCGGCTTCGGGCCACAGTTCTCGGCGACCGAGATCTTCGCGGTAGCGGGCATACTTGGACATCGCGATGTAGTCGCTGATGCCGCTGATGCCATGCTTGGCGATGCGTGCCTCGGACTTCCGGGCGCGGTAGAGCACGTACGCCTTCGCGACCTCGAAGTGGCCGGCGCCGGCGATCATCATCTCGACGATATCCTGAATCTCCTCCACCGACGGCTTGACGCCCTTGAGGGCGCGCAGCTCGACGGTGTTGATGACCATGCCGGCAATGCGCAGTGCGTCGGCGTGATCCATCAGGCTCAGCCCGTAATGCTTGGCCTGATCGTCCCGGAACGGGTTGTCCGCGCCCTTGTTCCGATACGCGTAGAACGCGAGCGCGATGGCGCGCACGATTCGCTCCGGATCCCACTCCGCCGCGCGACCGTCCCGCTTCCGCACTGCCTTGTCAGCGGCCGACATCGCCATCGATGTCAGGGTTTCCGGATAAAGCACCGTCGTCATGTCTCTCCCCGCGGGTGGTGGTTCCTGCCGAAATCAGGTCGCTCATATGAGTCCGCTCTGCGTTGCCATGCCCCAGTCTGCCCTCGCCCGCTCACCCATCTCCACCCTTCACCGCTGCCCTTCCGACGCGACCGTGCCCGTTGACGGGGACACGAACGCTCCCACAGCGGTCCATCGCCGGCATTGCTGTGGGGCGGTACTCGAGTCGGACCTGCAAGGCAGTGCGAACGGCGGAGCGCGGCGTGACCGGATCGAAACAGACGGACAACCAGCGCGGAGCAGGACAGTACGCCCCTTCGTGAGTCCGCGCCAGCGTTCCGTAAACACCCTAGGAGGCAACAGTTTAGCCGTCGTTACATCACATTTGTACTGTTTTACCGGCCACATCGCACGCTGGCATCCGGCGCACGCCCCCGCCGAACTGCAACGAATCTGAGGCGACTGATCTACTGTAAGTGCATATCCGGGAAGACCTTAGATGGTTCCACGCGGCGCCTAGTCGGCGCCGAAGCGCACCTTTCCACATCATCCACATTCATCCACAGTAGTGGACATTGCCTCGTCACACGTTCGGAGCATATCGCATGCCTACGCGTAGCCACCGAATGCGTGCCGTGTGACCGAGCAAGGCTGGTGAGGAGGTGCCGCAGCGGGCCACGACTGGCCCGCCACATCACCGATCCGTTACGGAGCGGAGTGGTATAGCACGGTTCCGTCTCGATGCGCGACGGCGAGCTGGCGGTAGCGCTCCGCCGATACCGCAAACCGCGCCCGTTCGGCTTCCGTCGTCTCACGCACTACCCGGCCGGGCACACCCACAACCAGCGACCTCGGGGGTATGGTGGTGCCCTCGGCCACCAGGGCGCCGGCGCCGACGATGCTCCCCGAGCCGATCCGACAGCGATTGAGCAGGATCGCACCCATGCCGATCAGCACGTCGTCATCGATCAGGCAGCCATGCAGGATGGCCCGATGCCCGACCGTGACTCGCTGGCCGACGGTGCACGGGACGCCCGGATCCGCATGCACCACCACCAGATCCTGGATGTTCGTGCCGTCGCCGATCGTGATGCGGTCAGTGTCACCGCGCAGCACGGCGCCGCCCCAGACGCTCACATCGTCACCGAGGCGGACCCAGCCACAGACCGAGGCACGCGGATGCACGAATGCCGATGCCGCAATCTCCGGCGGTCCGCAGCGGTCGACGGGGGCTGTCACGGGCGACCCTGCGCCGCGCCGAGTGCCCTGAACCACGCCTCGAGCCCCTCGACGATCGCGAGCGCGTACGCCTCCTGGAATTCCGGCGTGCGCAGCGCCGCCTCCTGCTCCGGCACGATCACGTACGCGCCTTCGACGAGCACACTCGGCATCCACGATCCGCGCACCACGGCGAGGTTGTCGAACCAGGTCCCTTCATCGGGCAGGCCAAGTCGGGCCAGCAGGCGCGCCTGGATCGCCCGCGCGAGCGACGCACTCTGCGGCTGGAAGTAATACGTCCCACTGCCGTTGTTGAGATTGGGATTGGCGCCGTCCGGTTTCGCATTGAGATGAATCGATACGAATGCCTGCGCGTCCGCGCGCCGCGCCATCACCGGACGATCGCCGAGTGGTACGGCGGCCGCCGTGGTGCGGGTCATGATCGGCACCGCGCCGCGAGCGGTGAGCAGGCGCTGCACCCGTTCCCCGATGGCCAGCGTCGCCACGCCTTCATAAAAACCGGTCGGGCCGGTGGAGCCGATCGGCGGATGTCCCGGATCGACGGCGATGCGCAATCCGCGCAACGGACTCGACGCGTCGATCACCGGCGGACGACGGAGCCGCAGCACGAGCGCGTCACCGCGCCAGAACACCAGCCAGCCGTACACGTCGTGCTGCAACTGCACCGTGTACACGGTGCGATCGTTGCTCTCGTTCGTCCACTGCACGTCGCGCACGAGCGAGTCAGCGCGCTGGAACCAGACGATGTCGGTGTTCCCCGTGACACCATGCAGCGTGAGTCGCAAAGTGGTACCAACGCCATCGACGCGATATGCCGGGCGCGCACTCATCGGCAGCACGAGATCGACGAATCCATCCGCCGGTACGAGGCGCGCATTGCTGACGATACGACGCGGCGCGGCGGAACCGGGCGGCAGGGTCGTGACGGCATCAGCGTCGACCCACACATCCAGCCCCTCGTCCAGTTGCACGCGCATCGCATCACCCTGCCGACCGGTCGCGCGGAGCACGGTGCCCGGGATGATGAACCACTTGTAGGTGCCGCCGGGCACCGGTCTCGCAATGACGACGGCATCGGTGTCACTCGCCGCCACACCGACGCGGACGAGACCGAGCGAGTCGCCGTTGGCAATCGGTGGAAGCGTGCGCGTGACGGCCGCGGTGTCGCCGCGACCGAACACCGCCAGCGTCGCGCCGCAACGCAGCAGGCTCGCCGACACCTCTCGGGCCGCCGTCTCGCTGCCCTCGGCGCTCAGGAGTGGCATCACCACCGGAACGGCGACGGCACCATCACAGGCAGTGGGACGGAGCTCCGCACGAGCGTCGGCTGCCAGCCTGACGGCGACGCGCACGGGTTCGTGATCCCGAAGCGCGAGGCCGGCGCGCGGCGCAACGCTGGTGGTGTCGAAGTACGGTGGATGAGCGCCGTCCACCGGCACGCGCTCACCCGGCACCCGGATGGGGAGGGTCACCGTTTTCGATTCGCCTCCGGGCAGCGTTGCGACGAGCTCGAACTGGGCGCGGCCGCGCGGCGGCATTGCGACCCACGCGAGAAAGGCGCCGTTCGCTCGGACGGTGACCGAGGCGCCGTTGATGGTCAGTGTCGCGCCACCGTGATTGACGGTGCCGAGGAGGAAGGTCGAGTCGCGCACCGATATGAGGGCGTTCGGCGACGGATACTGGACGCGGATGGCCATCGGGCCCTCAGCCCGCGGAATGGCGGGCCAGGTCGGCGTTCCGATCGCCGCACTCGGCGCTGGACCCGACGCCGTCCGGCCGGTGCAGCCGGAGAGCAGTGCAACAGCGAGGAGCACGCCCGACGGGCGCACCACGAAACCGGACCGAAGCGGGGCGCGTAGCATGGTCAAAGATAGCGCGCCCCTGACGACCACCCATTTGACCGCCTCATGCGCGTCGTCCTAGCTTCTGTGTACGCGCGTGACGCCCGGAGGGGGCGAACTCGCGGCTGGTGTGCTGGCTTCACCCTCTTCACGCGCCGACAGTGCCCGTCATGACCCACCCCACGCCGTCCGAGACGCCTGTCCCACGCTCCGGCGTGCGACTGCGGCTCGCCGGTCGGACTGATGTCGGCATCACGCGGGACCACAACGAGGATGCCTTCGCCTTCCTCGATCTCGCGACCGGGCAGACTCATCAAGAGGTGCACGACGGTGTGATCGATGTCGGGCTGCGAGGTGTGGTGCTGGTGGTGGCGGATGGCATGGGCGGTGCCGCGGCTGGCGAGATCGCGAGCGAAATGGCCGTTGAAGCCGTGCTCGACACGTTTCGCGCACAATGGATGAACAACGTCGGACGTGACACGGACACCTTCGTGGAAACTATCCGCGACTCCGCCGACACGGCGAATCACCGCATCTTCGCGTACGCGGGCGCGCACCCGGAACACGCGGGCATGGGCACGACCGCCACCATCGCCGGATTGCTCGGCAACTCGCTGTATCTGGCGCAGGTCGGTGACAGCCGTGCGTACATCGTGCGTGATGGCGCGGCGCTGCAGATCACGAAGGATCAGTCGTTGATGCAGCAGCTGATCGAGGCCGGCGAGATGACCGCCGATCAGGCCGAAGTGAGTGAACGGCGCAACATCATCCTGCAGGCACTCGGTCCGGACAGCACCGTGCGTCCCGACTTCACGCAGCAGCCGCTCGCGCGCGGCGACACGCTGGTGATGTGCAGCGACGGGCTGACGACACATCTGCGCGCCAGTGACATCGCGCGCATCGTGAGCGAGAGCAGCGATCCGGATGATGCATGTGAGCGACTGATCGCCGCCGCCAACGCCGAGGGCGGTCACGACAACATCACCGTGGTGGTGACGCAGTTCGATGGTGATGGATTGCCGGAGCACGATGAGGTGCAGCGACAGATCGGACATCAGACGTATCCGCTGCCCGACAGTGGAGTGCCGACGCTGGACCGGATGCGCGGACGGATGCGCAGTGGGGCGGTTCCCGCCGTGACACGTCCACCGACGCCGGCGCTCGGCGTGCAGAGTGTGTCGAACGCCGCCGCGGCATCCAGCACGGCCGTGCCGCCTCGTGACCCGGCCAAGGCGTATCTCTACGTCGCCATCTTCGCGATCGTGGTCGTCGTCGCGTGGGCGATCTGGAAGTTCGGGAACTTCGGTCCGACGACGCCGTAGCATTCGGTGGCGCCTCGAGAGATGCGGGTGCTCCTCACCACTCGCTCCGCGACGCGATGAAACGCCGGGATTTCCTGCTGACCGCCGGCGCGAGCCTGGCGGGACTTGGATCGTATGCGCATTGGGTCGAGCCATTCTGGCTCGATGTCACGCGCCGTGACCTGCCGATCGCACACCTGCCGCAATCACTCGATGGCAAGACGCTGCTGCAATTGAGTGACCTGCACATCGGGCCGGTGAAGGATTCGTATCTCGAGCGTGTGTGGCTGACTGGCAGGGCGCTGTCGCCGGACATCGTCGTGTACACCGGCGACTGGCTGACGTGGAGAGGCCCGGAGCAACTCGCGCAACTCGAACATCACCTGCCGCTCATTCCGCACGGTCGCATGGCGACGGTGTCGATCCTCGGCAATCACGACTACGGGTACCGGTGGCGCGATCGCACGGTGGCGGATGCGATCGTGTCACGCATCGAGGCCGTGGGCGTGCCGGTGCTGCGCAACGCCGCGATGGAGATCGACGGGTTGTCGGTGGTCGGCATCGACGACTGGTGGTCACCGTACGCGAAGCCGGAGGTCGCGCTCGCGAATTGGACACGCGACACGCCGACGCTGGTGCTCAATCACAATCCCGACTGCATGGACGATCGCGCGCGCTGGCACGGCTACGATGGCTGGGTGCTGTCGGGGCACACGCACGGTGGGCAATGCCGGTCACCGTTCCTCGATCCGCCCTTGATCCCGGTGCGCAACAAACGCTACACGTCGGGCGAAATCGCCCTCGACGACGGGCGCCGCGTCTACATCAGCCGCGCCGTCGGCTTCAACGTCCAGGTGCGCCTGGGCGTGCGGCCGGAGATCGTACTGTTCACGTTGCGACGAGCGTGACGAACATTCGCATCTCGGCAAACACTTTTCACGCGGGGGCTGGTGAGACACACTTTTCACGCGGGGATCGCGAAGAGCGCGGGGAAAGGCGCTGAGTGATGGAACTGCGCTCGCCACGCGACGCGGTCTGCGTCGGTTCGACACAAAGTTTTCGCGCGGGGACGCGGTGGCGCGGGGCGTTCGCTCGCAAGGCTGAGCAGTCAGCGAAGTTCCTGACTGCAAATGCTTTGGAACAGCGTCTCGCGAAGGCAGTTCCAAAGTTCTTGGTGCTTGTCACGCGCGTGCATGACGTTTGTGTCGCACTCGACCGCCCCGCGTCCCCGCGTCCCCGCGTGAACACTGTTCGGTCCTGCGGCAGATCTCTCGTCCCGCGCACGCTGTTCGCACAAAAGGCCGTTGCTCTTCCTCGCGCTCTTCGCGGCCTTCGCGTGAACAGTGGCAATACTCGCGCGCAACGGTGGATCAGCGTGAAAACGCCAGGCTGCAGCCTGCGGCGGCGAAGAGGAAGACGAGCGCGCCGAGGAGGTTCATGCGGGCGAGGCGCCAGCTGGCGTAGAGGTCGGCGTCGTTGAGGGCGAGAATCGTGTCGGAACGACCGAACAGACTCACCTCGTTGAAGCGCGCGGCGTGGCGCGTGCGCAGGCCGCCGTAGAAGATCCATGTGTACTGCAAGGCCAGGCCGGCGCAGAGCACGGCGGCGACGGCGAGGAGCAGTGCGGCCAGCATGTCAGCTGCGTCGTGAGAGCGCTGCGCGGCCGCTCAGCCGCGCTGCTTGGCGATCCAGCGCGCGGCGGCGTTCTGCATGCAGCTGTCGCCGCTCCATGCGCACACGAGCGGCGCTTCCTCGCCGAAGGCACTCGCGAGTCGGGGATGGCCGAACCAGATGATCACCACATCGCGTCCGGCGGTGCGCGCATCGGCGTAGAGTTGCATCGCCGTCTCCCGCACCGCTGGCGCGACTTCGAGTGAGCCACGGCCCTGCACCGGTTCCCCGAACGCCGTGATGACGATCGTGCCGCGGCTCGGGCCGTCGGCGCGCTCGGTCACGCGCGCGTCGACGCTCAGCTGCCGCAAGGTGTCCAGTAGCGGCGCGCGCGGGACGCGCAAATTGTCGCGTGCATCGCTGTCGAGTGCACAGACTTCGATCGGTGCGCGAATGCCGCGCGCGAGCGGCCGCACGACGTGCAGCACACGATCGGCGAGACCGGCGCACCAGAGCACATCGGTGCCCGACGGACGACGATAGTCGTTGGGCGGCGAGACCCACTGCGCCCATTTGAGCCGCCGACGCAACGACAACCGCAACCGATCGCGCTCGATGCGGCCCTCTGCCACCGCACTCTCGAGCGCCTGCACGGTCTTCGGCAGGTCTCCCGGCGCGAGCACGAGATCGCAGCCGGCGATGATGGCTCGCACGGCCGCTTCGCCTTCGTCGATCCCCTGCGTGGCTCCGGCCATGTTGATGGAGTCGGCGACGATCAGATTCTCGAACTCGCAGCGCTGCCGCAGCACCCAGGTGAGAATCTCGCGCGACAGCGTCGCGGGCAAGCCACTCGGATCGAGCGCCGGATACGCGACGTGCGCGGTCATGATCGAACCGACGCCGGCATCGATGGCCGACCTGAACGGCAGCAGGTCGTCCTGCATCAGCACGGAGTGCGGCGTGCTCACGACGGGCAACGCGAGATGCGAGTCGTCGACCGTGCGACCGTGGCCGGGGAAATGTTTCGCGCAGGCGAGCACACCTTCACTCTGGCAGGCGTCGATCCATTCCGCGACGTAGTCCCCGACTTCGCTCGGTTGTGCACCGAATGCGCGGGTGTTGATCACCGGATTCATCGGCTCGACGTCCAGGTCGGCGACCGGCGCATAATTCCAGTTGACGCCCATCGTCCGCGCCTCACGTGCGACATGCCGCGCCGCCCGTCGCACGGCATCGCGGTCACGCAACGCGGCGATCGCCGCAGCGGGCGGGAGGCCGGTGGAGCCGTCGAACTGCTGGCCCGCACCCCGCTCCATGTCGGCGCCGATGAGCAGCGGCGTCTTCGAGCGCTGCTGCAGGTCGCGCGTGAGGGCGCGCACTGCCTCGGCCGTGCCGCCGTAGAGCGTGAAGCCGCCAACGCCCATGCGCAGCGCGGCGTCGATGTGCGGACGCGCGTCACCGTAGCCGCGGGAAGGATCCCAGCGAATGGCCGCAATGCACAACGTCGCCGCGTCGCTCATGCGGCGACCGATGCCGGACGGCGGTGGCTCATCGTGCGTGCGCCGATCGGGAGTCGGCGACGGGTTCGGCGACATGGGAACACTCAGAACCGTTCATGGCAACGTGCGGGTACCGAGGATTCGCGGTCCAGCGGCGCCCGTCGCCGCCGGCACATTGCCGGGAAGTCCACGCAGGTGCTGCAACGCGATGTACGCGAAGGCCACGGCTTCCTTGGCTTCGCCGTCGAAATAGAGATCATCGAAGGTACGCACCGTGCGCAATGGCAGCGCATCGCGGATCATGCGCACCAGCGTCGGATTCCGCGCGCCGCCACCGGACAGGACGACGTCATGGAGGTCATCACGCACGAATCGGTCGTACCCGACGGCCATCGTCCGTGCGGTCAATGCCGTCGCCGTGGCGACGATGTCCTCGTCACGAACGTCACGTCCGCTCTGGCGGCAGGCCGCCACGAGTGCGGCGACGAACGCGGCATCGTACTTCTCCCGACCCGTGCTCTTGGGCGGCGCGAGCCCGTACCAGTCATCGGACAGCAACGTCTCGAGTACCGCGTCGATGGGCTGGCCGGCGGCTGCCATGCGACCATCAGCATCGTAGTGGCGATCCGGATCGAGCGCGGTGACGACGCGATCGATGACGCCGCAGCCGGGGCCTGTGTCGAAGGCGAGCGCCGGCTGATCGGTGCCATGTGGCGGCACGACGGTGACATTGCCGATGCCACCCAGGTTCTGCAGCGCGCGCCATCCGTCGCGCGATGCAAACAGCTGCAGATCGGCAAGTGAGACGAGCGGTGCACCCTGGCCCTGCGCCGCGACGTCGCGACTTCGGAAATCGTGCACGACGCGCACACCGAGTCGTTCCGCGATCACGCTGGCATCGCCGACCTGCCAGGTGGAGTGTCCGGGTTCGTGCCACAACGTCTGCCCATGCGACGCCACGGCCGCGACATCCGCTGCGCCGAGGCCGGCCTGCATCATCACGCTCGCCGCGGCATCGGCGAGCCAGTGGCCGAGGTCCACGTTCAGGCGGCAGAAATCGCGCGCAGAGCCCTGCACCATGCCGGCGGCCAGTCGCGCGCGCTGCTCCGCGCTGTACACCGACGACATGAAGCCGAGCAGTTCGGCGCGATCACCATCACCCGTGCGATGAAACCGAACCGCTGCGGCCGCGATACCATCCAGCGAAGTGCCCGACATCAGGCCGACCAGCACCGGCGTGTCCTGCAGTGGCGCATCGACCGCCATCAGCCCACTCCTCCACCGATCGCCGGCGGCGCCACCTTCACGGCGCGGCGAATGACACCGTGTGCGTCGTGGAGTGCAGCGTCGGCGCCGGCGGCATCGAGCTGCAGCAGGTGCATGACGATCGCGCGTTTCACCACGCCATCGGCCGCGCGCAGCAATGTGCGGGCCGCCTCGCGCGACACGCTGCACACTTCGGCCACGATGCGTTCGCTGCGGTCGACGAGCTTGGCGTTGGTCGCGCGCAGATCGACCATCAGATTCCCGTACGTCTTGCCGATGCGGATCATGGCACCGGTGCTGATGATGTTGAGCGCGAGCTTGGTCGCCGTGCCCGACTTCAACCGCGTCGAACCGGTGACGACTTCGGGACCGACGACGATCACGATCGGGATGTCGATGGCATCGAGAATCGCGAGCGGCAGCGCGGTGCACGCGATCATGCCGGTGGTGGCGCCGACGGACTTGGCGCGACGCAGCGCGCCGTGCACGTACGGTGTCGTGCCACTGGCCGCGATGCCGACCAGGAAATCATCGGCGCTGATTGCAATCGCATCGACATCGCGCGCACCACCTTCAGGACTGTCCTCGGCCCCTTCCTGTGCACGCAGCAGCGCCGCATGTCCACCCGCGATGAGGCCGACGACGAGCCCGAAATCGGCACCGAACGTGGGTGGAATCTCGCTTGCGTCGAGGACACCGAGCCGTCCCGAGGTGCCGGCGCCCGCGTAGATGATGCGACCACCGCCACGCAGCGCCGATTCTGCTGCGGACACAGCGCGGGCCAGTGCGTCACGCTGCGTCGCCACCGCCGGCGCCACACCCGCATCTTCCGCCGTGATGATGTCCACGATTTCGAGCGGCGTGGCGAGATCGATTGCCACCGAGCGCGGATTCCGCTGTTCGGTGACCCGCGCATCGCGGAGCGCTGGCATGTCGGCGGTCACAAGCAGTGGCGGGGAGACGTGGCGCGCGAAAACCCGGGATCGACGCGCGCTGTCGGCCTCACGAGTGCCCGGGTACACTTCGGGTCGGGCAAAGATAGTCTGCCGTCCTCATTCACGATGGCCGAAGACAACGACAGCACAATTTTGTTTGCATGTCCTCTTCTCATCTCGATACAGGTTGCCTGATGGTCGCATTCGCGTCGCTTCGCCGTTTGTCGTTGCCCGTCGTCGCCATACTGGCCATCTCGGCGTGCCGCACACCGCCGCCGGCAACGACACCGGTGCCGGCCGCGCCGCCCGCAGTCGTGCCGGCCGTCAGCGTGCGCGAGGATTCCGTTCGTCGGCCTGCGGTGGTCTTCGCGGATGGCTGGCGTTTCGCGAAGAACGAGCCGGCGACGTTTGCCGAACATGGCATGGTGAGCAGCAACGCGCCTCTGGCGAGCTCGGCCGGTGCAGACATCATGAAAATGGGTGGCAATGCGGTCGATGCGGCGGTCGCCACTGGCTTTGCACTGGCGGTAGTGTGGCCTGAAGCTGGCAATATCGGTGGCGGTGGCTACATGGTCATCCAGATGGCTGACGGTCGCCGGGAAGTCGTGGACTATCGGGAAGTGGCGCCGCTGGCCGGATCCCGCGACATGTACCTCAAGCCCGACGGAACAACGGACGGCAGCATCATCGGCTGGCGATCGAGCGGCGTGCCGGGGGCGGTCGCCGGGCTCGTCGCGGCGCAGGCGAAGTACGGCAAGCTGACTCGCGCGCAGGTGATGGCACCGGCGATCCGCATGGCGCGTGACGGCTTTCTCGTCGATTCGGGGCTGTTCACGAGTGTGACACGCAGCCGGGCACTGATCGCGCGATTTGCCGGGAAAGAGGTGTTCCTGCCGCGAGACAGCGTGCTGGCGATCGGCTCGACGTTCCGGCAGCCGGCGCTCGCCCGAACTCTCGACGCCATCGCACGAGACGGGGCTGACGTGTATTACCGCGGCTGGATCGCGGACAGCATTGCGGCCGAAGAGAAGCGGGGCGGCGGCATCATCACGAAGGCGGATCTCGCGAAGTACACCGCACGCTGGCGCGAACCGCTGGTGTGGACGTATCGCGACTACACACTGGTCGGCATGCCGCCGTCGTCATCGGGCGGTGTGACGATGGCCGAGACGATGAACATCCTCGAACATGAGGCACACATGCCATCGTTCGGCAGCGTGGCGTATCTCCACCTGCTGGGGAGTGCGTATCAGCGCGCGTTCATCGATCGCAACAGCAAGCTCGCCGATCCTGACTTCTATCCGGTGCCGACCGCGCAACTCGCGAGCAAGACGTATGCGCGCGGTCTCTTCAACGCGATCGATCGCACGCACGCCACACCGACACCGGCCGTCACGCAGCAGATGGTCGAAGGCCTTCACACGACGCACTACTCCGTGGTGGATGGTGATGGCAGCGCCGTCGCAACGACCACGACGCTCAACAACTCGTGGGGCAGCGGCGTGTACCTGGCGAGCGTCGGCTTCATGATGAACGACCAGATGGACGACTTTGCCGTGCAGCCGGGCAAGCCCAACATGTTCGGCCTGGTGCAGGGTGAAGCAAACAAGATCGAGCCGGGCAAGCGCATGCTCTCCGCGATGTCACCGACGGTCGTCCTCGATGCGCAAGGCAGGGTACAGATGGTCGCCGGCGCCGCGGGTGGCCCACGCATCATCTCGGCGACGAGTCAGGTGATCCTGAACGTGATCGAGTTCGGCATGCCGCTCGCCGATGCGATGCGTGCGCCGCGCATGCACAACCAGGCGCTGCCTGATGAATTGCGTCTCGAGACGAACGGCTACCCGGCCACCACCATCGACTCGCTGCGCGCGATGGGACATTCCGTTGCCTTTCTCGGCGGCATCGCCAACGTCAACGCGATTCGTCGCGTGCCTGGTGGCTGGCATGGTGTCTCAGAACCGCGCGCGTTCGGTGCTGCCATCGGTTACTGAGCGAAGCACCTCTTGAACCGCAAATCGCAAAACAGCAACTGACGCAGAAGTGCAGGCCGTATTGCGTCAGATGCTGTTCTGCGAATCAGCAGTTCACCACGGATCAGCGGATGCGGGCGAGTTCGAGGCGGGCGCCCTTGTCGTCGCGGACGCCGAGGTAGACGACGCCGGGGCCGAAGCCGGCGATGACGCGGCCGAACGGGAACGCGACGCGGTCTATGAGTGCACCCTGGCGATTGACGACGTCGTACACCGGGCCGCCGTTCGCCACCTTGCTGGTGCGGATCCAGAGATTGCCGTCCAGATCAGCGCGTGTGGCACCGGTGCCGAACGCGGGCCGGTAGTCGGGGAGTTCGCTGGCGGGCACCATGTTGATCGCGGGCATCGACATCGTCGTCGGTGCGCCACCGGTGACCGCGGGCGCGGCACCAGTCGGCGGTGGACCTCCTCCCTCAAAGCGCATCACGATGCCGCCACCGCCGCCCGGACCGCCGCCGCCAGGTGCGCCGATGATGGTTTGAGCGCCGCCGCTGGCCGTCATGCCGCGAGCTCGAGTCGCTTCCATCGCGGTCTTCGCAGAATCGAGAAAGGTGGCCTTCGCTTCGTCACTCAGTCGCTGCCATTCGAAGGGAATCTTTGGTGTGCTGGTGCGCGACCCGTCCGGTGCGAGCCAGTCGACGTGATAGTCCGCGCCGCGCACGAGAGCGAGCGTGCCGTCAGGCAGCAGCGTCCAATCGTCGACGACCGGCATCGGATTCATCACCATCTGCACGGACACCTGTCCGCGATCGTTCTGCGTGACCTTCGCACTCGTCTTCGGAATCCTGAAGAACGACGCGGTGTCGAGAGCGCGCGTGTCGAGTGCGACGCGAAGGATCGGCGCGGAGTCGGGCTGTTGCGGGACCTGCATGCGCGCGCCCGGCGGATCGCTCGGTGACGGCGGCGGTGGAAGATTCGGGCGTGTGAAACCGCGATACACGATGCGTCCCTTGCTGTCGAATCCCGGCGTACCGAACGGGCCGCCGATCATGAACTGCGCATCACTCGGTCGCGGCACGGCCATCACGCGGGTCACCTGCCCTGCACCATCGATCACGAGCATCGACAGCGACGCCGGATCGATGAACAAGCTCGAGTCACCGCGATACGCGATCAGTCCCGCGGTCCGACCGCTGTATGCATTCGCCGTTGCCGCCGTGGTGTCGGCAACGACCGCTTCCTGCACCAATGTCGAATCGAGCAGCAGCAGCTGCCGGCGCACGAGATCGTTCACCAGCACGCGCCCGCCGGGCAACGGCCGGACGGTCGATATACTCCCGAACACGTCGCTCGGTGAGATGCGCACGACTGCGCCGAGTGGCCGCACCGGCGGCAGCGTCTGCGCCAGCAGCGGCGCGGAGACGCCAACAGAAAGCATCGTCATGCTGAGGCGTCGTACGAATGAAGCAGGCATGCGCGAATCGGAAGGAAGAGGAATCAACGGATGATGACGGTGGTACCGCCACCGCCCTGCGGAATGTTCAGGCCACCGCCGACGAAGCCACCGAATTCACCGCTGCCCACCGTCCCGGAGCGAATCGATGCGAGGTAGCGCAGGTCCAGATGGCTGGCGACGATCGGCGGCAGTTTGCAGCGCTGCTCGTCGGTGAGCAATCCCCTGATGTGCGGCGCAAGGGAGCGGAGCAGATCGACTGACGATTCGCGCGCCTTCCTGTACTTGCCGTAGGCGATGTCGCGATCGTAGCCATCGTCGAGTCGTGCGAATTCCTTGACCACCGGGGCCCAGATCGCGCTCTGCCGGATGGTGTACATGCGGTTCAGCGTGGCGATGCTGTCCGCCTGTGGTCCGGTGAGTTGGAGTGAGTCAGACTGGCGCAGAATCTGCGCCATCGGATTGATCGTCACTCCGCCGCTGCCGTACATCGCGTTGAGCGTCGGCTCCGGCACCTTCTGACCCGGTGAGCGACGGCCACGATCGAGCTGCTGTGTCAACACCTGCCGTTCACGCGCGTGGCCGAGATCGAAGCGCAGCTGGGCCGTGACCGTGACTGGTGCGCGGAAGGCCGTGAAGGCGGGACGGGTGGCACCGAATCGCTGGTTCACTTCGTAGCGATACTGCCGCGCTGCGGCATCGAAGCCGCGAACGTAGAGCAGTGTGGGATCGGGCTGCGCGATCTGTCCCCAGCCCCGCAGGTCGTTCGAACCGTGCAGCAGCAGGTCCGCGGCACCGAGTGGATTGCCGACCTGGAACGACAGCGTCGCACGCTGGGGCAGCCGCAGCTTGAGCGGATTGAACGAGATGCTGAGGAATGCCTGTTGTGTCCAGGCACCCTTGCAGCTGTTGCGTCGTGCCAATGTGCCGAGCTGGCGTTCCAGGCACTCACGCGCATCAGGGCCGGCAGTCGCCAGCAGATCGCGGATGCCCTGTGCGGTTGCGGCGTCAGCCGACGCGGCTGGATCGGCGACGAACGCGCGATCATTCGTCAGGCCATCTCCATTGACGTCGCCGCCGATGACCGGCGTGTACGGATTGCCTGAGCGAACGTTGCCGAACCAGTTCACCCGGACGGCGTCGAAGAAGTTGTAGCCGAGCGTGTACTGGAACTGATGCCGTGAGTCGAACGACGATCGAGACCATGCGATGTCGCGCGGATCGGCGACGGTGCTCTGGAATCCGCGGAACTGCTCCCGCACGTTGCCGTACACGTACGATACATTCCACAGCAGCCCCGTGCTGAATCGCGACGGCTGGATGCGCAGGCTCACCTGCCGCGCGTCGCTGAGGAGATCGGAGCGATTCACGTTCACGACGTTGTAGAGTGGCGAGAGTCGCGAATCGCGCGGCGCGGCGGCGCCGGTCAACGGATCGATACTCGCGACCGGCACATACACCGGACGGCCACCTTCGCTGCCGAGTGTGAACTGCGGCGTTCCTGCGAAGTTCAGGTCGAACAGACCACTTTGATTCATGTTGCGCGAGTAAGTCACGTCGACACTCGCGCTGAAGCGATTGTGCAGGATCGGGCCATTCCACTGCAAATTACCGCGAAGGCTGCGCGTCGCGTTGTAGTCGTTCGCGAAGAGCGTCACGTTCGGGGCACCGTTGGCGAACGGTGCCGTGACCGTGCCATCGGCGCAGACCTGCGGAATCGTCGCCGAACTGGCGAGCCAGTTGCTCCACTGCGGAATCGGTGCCGCCCCACCGAAACATCCGAGCTGTTGCACGGCGCTCGGCAGGCCGGTGTTGTCGAGCGCGTTGCCGAGCAGCGTGGCCTGCGGCACGTTCTGGAAGACGCCGACTCCGCCGCGAATGACGGCGCGCGGGCCGCGCACGGCCCCGTCGAATCCGCCGATCTGCGGCGCGGTGCCGACTGTCCAGGAGAAGCCGACACGCGGGCTGACGTAGACACGGTTCGGTATCGCAGTGTTCTTCGTGCCGAAGATCCGCTCGATGTCGGGGTTCACTGTCGGCCCGCCATCAAAGTGATTGCCGTCCACTCGCACGCCGTACTGAATCTGCAGGTCGCTGCTCTTCCGCCACGCATCACCGAGCGAGAAGGCGCCGAAGACCATGCCGCCGCGACGTTCCCGCGGCGAAAGCTGCCGGGTGTACGAGACGGCGCGTCCCGCCTCGAGGTCGGCGAGTGAGTTGAACGTGAACGACCCGAATCGGTTCGTCGTCTGGTCCTGACTGAACTGATCGCGACGCACTTCACTCGTGAACTTGAGTCGGTGCCTGCTGTCGCGCGAGAACCAGGAGAGCGTGTTGAGCAGCCCGGCGCTGATGTTGTCGGATGACGTGCCGAGGAACGGATTGCCACCGAAGGTCAGCACACGCAGTCCGTTGGTTCCATCGGCGAGCGGCGAGTTGACGCGCACCGATCCGCTTGGCAGGTCGTAGAAACTTGACCCTGCGTTGCGCGACGCATTCACGTTGACGTTCGTCTCGGTGAGAATGCCGGAACTGAAATACGCGGAGTGGCGCAGACCGAGGCTGCCATTCCAGTTGCTGCGCTGTCCGCTGTGCGCTGGCAACTCGGTGACTGAGCCGCTCGCCGGCGAGGTCCGATTCCACGATCCGGACGCCGTGAGCGTGAACGCCTGGCCGATGCGCGATCCGGGCGGCGCCACATTGATGGTGCCGAACAGGCTGCCCTGATCGCTCAACCGGCTGGATGGATTCGTCGATGACGTCGCGGGTACGCCGAGTTGGGACAGGATGCCGAGGAGTCGCGTCGCGGAATCGGGCGCAACGCCGCTGGTCAGCAAGCCGGTATCGTCGGTGTTGAGCAGGGTGCGAAGATCGTTGCTGCGACGGCCGAGCTGATAGGAGAAATTGTAGAACGCCTTGTCGATCACGAGCGGCCCGGCGAGCAGTCCGCCGATCGAGGCGTTGTTGAATTCCTGGCCGAGCGCACGCGCGGCCGCATCGGTGAACTGCAGCGCCGGCGCGTCGAGATTGAGACTCATCGTGCGCGAGGAGAAGTTCGAGCCGCTCGAGGTACGCAGTTGGAATTGTCCACCGCTGAACCCGCCGCGCGACACGTCGTACGGCGTGGTGACGAGTGAACTCTGCACACCCGCGTCACGCGGCAGGTTCGTTCCGCCGAAATTCTGTCCGTTGAGCGTGCTGTTGTTCTGGTCGGGTGTCAGGCCCAGCACGGAGAAGCCGGATGGGTCACCGTCGGCGCCAGGCACGAGCTGCACACCCGGCAGCGACGCCGCCATAGCGGCCAGATCGCCAGCCTGGCCGGCGGCCACATTGCCGTTGTTGATGGTGCGCTCGGTACCGCCGATGTCGGGCGTGCGATCGTCGCGTGACGTGCGGGGACGATCGCCGACGACACGCACCTCATCGAGCTGCGTGACCGCGCGCGACAATCGGGCATCGGCGAGCAGCACTTCCTGATCGGCAGTGCGCTTGACTTCGAAGCGTTTCGGTCCGAAGCCGAGCGCCGTGACGGTCACGAAATAGTCACCGTCACCGCCGGGAAATGTGATGGTGAACCGACCGCGCGTATCGGTGCGCGCCGTGCGATTGACGTTGCCGGAGAGCGACGTCGCGACGACGCGCGCGCCGGCGATCGGGATGGACTCCGGGCCGGTGATCAGGCCGCGGATGACATCGAGCTGCTGGGCGCGCACCGGTACCGCGACCAGGAGCGCGACCAGCACCACCAACGCGCCTGAGAGACGACGAAGACTCACGGAGAGATCGGGTCTACGAGTAGGACGACGAGCAGGATCGCGCATCCGGGTCGGCAACCCGACCCGGTGACGAGCCTTCTGACGCTGAGACGCCGCGAACGGTTTACCCGGCCCCTCGAAGACACGAGCGTGAGGAAAGACGACGGACAGCCTCGTCACTCGCGGTTCATGCGTTCCCTATTGCGGCATCGCCCAAAACACAGGCGCCCGCGTCTGAGGAAACAGACACGGGCGCGTGCGATTTCAGTCCATCGAATGTAATGCGACTCCGGTGGAGCCCGCGCGCAGGGTGGTGCGCGCGGACCGGACCCGGATCACGCGTCGATCAGTTCTTCACGGTCAGTGCGTTGCCGAGCTGCACGGTGAGCGCGGCACCGGCGGGCAGACAGGCGAAGCGATCACCCGTCACGGCCGCGGCGACTGCGCCAGCTGCACCACCCGCTGCGGCACCTACGACCGTGCGCTGGGCACGGCTGCCACCACCGATGATGTTTCCGATGACCGCACCTGCTGCGGCACCGATCGCGACTTTCTTGCCGTCGCCGCCCTTGCGCTCCGTCACCACCGCATCGGTGGAGACCGTGCCGGACGCCGTGTACGTCTCACCACCGAAGGTGATGCTGCGGACATCGAACGCGAGCCTTGCCTCGTCACCCTGACGCGATGACGTCTTGGAGTCCGTCACGACGAGGCCGACGCGCGCCCCGGCCGGGATCGACACGCCATTGCTGCCGCCGATGACCGAATTGGTGGTCGCGGTCACGCGATCGCCGACGGCGAGCGCATTCGAGCAGACCTTGTCGCCATTGGTCACGCTGATGCTCGTGCCCGAGCTGATCGTGCCGCTGGACGCTGCGGCCGGAGCCGGTGTCGGATTACTCGACGCCGTGTTGCCACTTGGACGCGTCGAGGTCGGTCGCGACGGCGCTGGCTTCGGACGTGAGGTCGTCGGCGCGGGTGCCGGTACCGGAGCGCGGCCCGCCACGAGTGGTGCTTCCGCGGTCGAAGCGGC
Source organism: Gemmatimonadaceae bacterium (assembly GCA_014379355.1). Lineage (GTDB taxonomy): Bacteria > Gemmatimonadota > Gemmatimonadetes > Gemmatimonadales > Gemmatimonadaceae > JACMLX01. The sequence continues at coordinate 12,977 of JACMLX010000129.1, read as the reverse complement.
AGGCGGAACGATCTCGACCGAGGCCACCGAATCACGCATGATGGGGCTCAGGGCGGAGTCGGCGGTGACGGCAGCCACGGCTGACGTATCAGAAACGCTTGTCTTGTCGCCACCACACGCAGCCAGTGACAGCAGCGCGACAGCGGTGAGCGGGACGAAGCGGCGAATCGTAAGTTCAGTCATTCTCATGGAATCTCCGTGTGCAGATGGTCACGCTACGACGTCTGTGCATTCGTCGTATCAGCGCTTACCACTCAGATGAGCAAGCCTCGTACCAGCACCCTGCGCGCCTTGCGCGCGCTCGTGCCTTTCGTGCGCGTCTACCGAGTCCGGATGGTGCTGGGCCTCGTGTGCGTGGTCGTGTCGAGCGCGATTGCGAGCGCGATTCCCTGGATCCTGCGGCGCGCCGTCGATGACCTGAGAGCGAGCGCCCCGCCACGTGACCTGTGGCTCCTGGCCGGCGCCATGGTCGCGATCACCCTCGTGACGGGACTGCTGCGGTTCCAGATGCGCAACATCCTGAACGCGCTCAGTCGGTATGTGGAATACGATCTGCGGAACGCGATGTTCCGTCATCTCGTGACACTGGACGCGGGATATTTCGGCCGGAACCGCACTGGCGACCTCATGGCGCGACTCACGAACGACCTGTCTGCAGTTCGCATGGTCGCGGGTCCGGCAATCATGTACCTCTGCAACACGATCGCAGGCGGCATTTTCGCGCTCGTGTTCATGCTGCGCATCAGCCCGCGACTGACGGCGATCGCCGTGCTGCCGATGGTGCTGCTGCCCATCGTGATGGCCGTGCTCGGCGCGCTGATCCACCGCCGTTTCGAGGCGGTCCAGGAACATTTTGGCGTGATGACCACACACGCGCAGGAGAACATCAGCGGAGCACGCATCGTGCGCGCGTTCCGACAGGAAGCGGCCGAGGAGCGACATTTCGCGTCACTGAACGACGAGTACCTGCGTCGCAACATGGGGCTCGCGAAACTCTACGGGCTGATGTCACCCGGCCTGCAGCTCCTGGCCGGACTGGGCGCCGTGGCGGTGCTCGGAATCGGCGGGAGTGCCACGCTGCGCAACGAGATGTCGGTGGGCGATTTCGTCGCATTCGGACTCTACCTCGGCATGCTGACCTGGCCGCTGATCGCACTCGGCTGGGTGATCAACCTGTTCCAGCGTGGTGCGGCGAGCATGGGGCGCATCAACGAGGTGCTGCAGGCGCGTGCAAGCGTCGTGTCGCCGACACTCCCGGCGACGTTGCCGCCGCACACCGGACGTGGACGATCACTCGAGTTCCGTGATGTCGGCTATCACTATCCGGTCCTCGACGGCGGCACACCGCGCTGGGTGCTGCGACACATCTCGTTCACGGTGCCGGCCGGGGCCACGGTCGGCATCGTCGGCGCGACCGGCAGCGGCAAGAGTGCGCTGATGGATCTCGTGCCGCGCTTCTGGAATCCGCAGGAAGGGCAGATCCTCGTGGATGGCGTGCCGATCGACACGCTGGCGCTCAATGCGCTGCGCTCCACGATCGGGTACGTGCCGCAGGAAACGGTGTTGTTCAGCGACACGATCCTGTCGAACCTGACGTACGGCGGCAATGACGACGAGGCGGCGCGTGTGGCCGCGGGTGTGGCGCAGCTGGATCAGGCGATCGTCGACCTGCCGGACGGTTACGCGACGATGCTCGGTGAACGCGGCATCAACCTGAGCGGAGGTCAGAAACAGCGCGCCGCCATCGCACGCGCACTGGCGCGCGATCCGCAGATCGTGCTGCTGGATGATGCCTTGAGTGCGGTGGACACCAGCACCGAAGCCGCAATCCTGCAGGGCCTGCGCGAGGAACTCACCGGCCGCACCGCACTGATCGCATCACATCGTGTCAGTTCGCTACGTGACGCCGGATGGATCGTGGTGCTCGATGACGGGCAGATCGTGGAACAGGGCACGCACGATGCGCTGGTGGCCTCGCGCGGACGCTACTGGGCGTTGCTGCGACGGCAGCAGGTGAGTGATGAGCTGGAGGCGGCGACGGTCTGACGTCGGGCACTGCCGTTCAGCGGCCCGGCCCACCACTCCGCTGACAGTCCGCGCACACGCCGTAGATCACCAGCCGGTGCCGCTGGCGACTGTATCCATGCGACTCCGCGATGAGCGTCGTCATGCGTTCGAGGCGTTCGTCGCGGAATTCGTCCACGCGCCCGCACACGGTGCACAACATGTGCTCATGATGCGGGATGCCGCGCGTCGGCTCGAAGCGGCGGAAGCCTTCGCCGAAGTCGCGCTCAACGACCAGGCCACTCTTCACCAGCAGGTCGAGGGTGCGATAGATGGTCGCGGTGCCGGCGTTTTCGCCCTGCGCCGCAACATCGGCCGCCACCTCCTCGACGGACAGGTGGCGATCGGACGCGAAGACGACATTCGCGATCGCCAACCGCTGCTGTGTGACCGGCAGGTTATGCTGACGCAGATAGGTGCGAAATTGCTCCAGATCGTTGCGTACGTCCACGGCAGTCCCCGGTGAGGTCACGCGGCCGGCGCGACAGCGCTGCGAGCGGTCAGTGCGGCCAGCACGTCATGGCCGACCAGTTCCGGGTCCGCCGGTTCGGTGCTGCGATGCCGCACGCCGCGCAGGACGGCTTCGACTGCGTCGAGCGGCGCATCGGCTTCTTCCTGTACTTCGACGGACCACTTCCCGCGTTCGACACCCTTGATGGTGTGCCGATAACTGGCGGTGAGGATTCGCATGCGTGGTGACGGTGTGGCGACCGGCGCCACCTCGGCGGGCGCGATGTCGTCGTCCTCCAGTCCGGTGTCATCGGACACCGCCGGGACGACGCGTTCGTCGGCGTAGGGAGAATCCGCCTCACCTGACAGTTCGAGCACCAACGGTTCAGTGACGGTCGTCACGTCCACCTCGCGTGCGTCCACTCCCTGCAGGTCGGCATCGCCCAGGGCTTCCGCATCGGTATCCAGGACGACCGTCAGGACAGCGGGCGGCATCGTGGTGGCGATGAACGCGACACCGGTCTCGAGCGTCCCGCGGCGAATCGGCGGGAAGAGGTGCAGCTCCACCACCGAGTCGACCGGCACACGTGTCAGCACGGTTCGGAGAAAACGTTCCTGCGTTTCGGTCATCCAGAGAGTCCAGAAGTGGCGGCTGCGGCGCCGCGACGCGCGTCCGGCCGTAGCCGAACGTGAAAGCTGTAATGCAATTTGCCTGGAAGGACGTGGCGGTACAATCCAGACGAGTCCGATTCCGCGCGGCAAGTGCATCCGGGAGAGGAGTCGCAAGGTCAGGACCATGCCCGACGTGTGATACACGCGACGCGAGTCGTTGCGCCCATCGCCCGGGTATTCGACCTTTGGTCGTGACCGCCATCCCGACCCCCGCACGCACCGCACCCCGTTCGCGATTCGACCGACCGTCAGTGCTCAGGCTGATGCTGGGACACGGCGCGACGGACTTCTATCAGGCGGCGGTGCCGGCGCTGGTGCCGTACTTCATCGCCACGTTCAGCCTCACGCTCGCGCGCGGCGCCAGCGCCGTGTTCGCGGCGACGATACTCTCTGCGGTGCTGCAGCCGTATTTCGGCTGGCTTGCTGATCGGCGCGCGATGCCATGGCTGACGACGTCCGGCCTGATCCTGGCGGCAGGTGGCGTCGCGGCCGCCGTGATGGCCCCGACGTTCAACGTGGCGCTCGTGGCGGTGGCGATCGCCGGCATCGGCGTGGCCGCCTTCCACCCGGAAGCGACACGCGCGGTCAGCTTGTTTTCCGGTGCACGCAAAGGCACGGGGATGAGCTTCTTCACGATCGGCGGCAACATCGGGTTTGCGCTCGCACCGATCATCGTCGTGCCGCTCGCCAACGCCACCAGTCGACCGATCCTGGCGGCGCTCTGCCTGCTGTCGATTCCATGCGCGTGGATTCTCAGTCGCGCGATGGGAGCGCTCCCGCGCGAGCGAGGACACACGGAGCGTTCCGCTGCGCTCGATGCGACACTGCCGCATGACGCGTGGGGCGCGTTCGCGCTGCTCGGTGTCGCGATCGGTATGCGCAGCATGATGGTCGTCGCGATGAACACCTTCCTGCCGACGTACTGGGCGCGCAACCTGCACGTGTCGTTGCAGAGCGGTGCGGTGGCGCTGTCGATGCTGCTCGCGATCGGGCTCGTGGGCGTGTTCATCGGCGGGCGCGTCGCCGATCGCTTTGGCGCAAAGCGTGTCATCGTGTGGAGCTTCGTGTCGATCGGACCGGCCTTCTGGCTGCTCGGCAACGCACACACACTGCTGCAGGCCTGGCTGGTGCTGCCTCTGCTCGCGTTCGGGCTGTTTGCACCGGGCGGCGTGATGGTCGTACTCGGCCAGACGTACCTGCCGCGCCATGTGGGGACGGCATCGGGTGTCACCGTTGGACTCGCCGTGACGTTCGGCGGTCTGGCGGCACCGCTGCTCGGCCGAGTGGCCGATGTGAACGGGCTGCACGTGATGATCCTGCTGCTGGCCGCGTGTGCGCCGGTCATGGCAGGGCTGGCATGGCTGTTGCCGGATCGCCGGCACGAATGAACGTCAGTGATCCGGAGGATGCTGCTCCACCGGATCGACCGTGCCACCGACTTCGCGATAGCCGCGCACCTCGAAGGAGCCATCCTTGAACGTCGCGCGCCGACACAAGACTTTTCACGCGGAACTCGCGGGGAACGCGAGGAAGCGCAACTGCAAAGCGCTATTGGAACTGCGATCGCGAGACACAGTTCCAACAGCTTTTGTCTTTCCCCCGCGTTCTTCGCGAGCCCCGCGTGAAAGTGTTCGTCATGCAGCGCTGGGCGACGAACATGTGATGAAATCAGAGCAGCGTGACAGGATCGCGGTCCCAGGCGAGGCGCATGCCGGCGGTGCTGGGGACGGGGCCATGTTCGACGATGTAGCGACCGATGCGGCCGAGCGCGTCGGTGTCGGCGCTCTTGACCAGAAAGTGCCAGCGCCAGCGCTGCTTGATGCGCTCGACGGGACAGGGAGCGGCGCCGACCACTTCGACGGCGCCGGGCATCCGCGTGTGGATCAGGCGACGCGTCCAGTCGGCAACCGCGCGTGCGGCATCGCCGGTCGCAATCTCCTCCGTGCCGCTGATCACGGCGTTGGCCAGAAACAGCATCGGCGGATAGGCAGGCCGTGAACGGCCTTCCAGCTCCTCACCGGCGAAGCGCAGATAGTCGTGCGTGACGGCACACGTCACGGCGTGATGCGTCGGTTCACGCGTCTGGATGAAGACCTCCCCTCCCTTCGCGCCCCTGCCCGCGCGTCCGGCCACCTGGCTGAGCAGCTGGAAGCACCGCTCACTGGCGCGAAAGTCCGGAAGGTTGATCCCGACGTCGGCGTCGATCACGCCGACGAGCGTGACGTTCGGGAAGTCGAGTCCCTTCGCGATCATCTGTGTGCCGAGCAGAATGTCGACCTCACCCGATCCGACACGATCGAGGATCGTCGCGTGTGCCCACTTCGCGCCGGTCGTGTCCATGTCCATGCGCGCGATACGCGCCTCGGGCCAGCGCTCGGTCAGCAGACGCTCGAGTTGCTGCGTGCCAAGTCCGCGTTCGCGCATCGGCGGACCGCCGCAGTTCGGGCAGTGCGCCGGCGGTGCTTCGCGATGACCGCAATAGTGGCACGCGAGACGCTCGGGCGTGCGATGGTAGGTGAGCGCGATGGCGCAGTTCGGGCACTGGGAGACGAAGCCGCAATCGCCACACTGCATGAAGTGCGCGTAGCCGCGACGATTGAGCAGCAGGATCGATTGCTCACGACGCGCCAGGCGCTCGGCGAGCGCCTTCTCGAGCGCGGGCGTGATGGCGTGTCCGAACGACGTGCCCTGCAGCGTCGTCGTGGTGCCCGTGCGCACGACTGCGGCGCGCGTGGCAGCGGACTCCTTCCGCCGATCGATCACGTGCACCGTCGGCAGCTGGGCACCACCGGCGCGCTCCGGCAATTCGAGGAGCAGCAGTTCGCCGCGCTGCGCCTGCGTCCAGCTTTCGAGACTCGGGCTCGCGCTGCCGAGCACGAACGTCGCCTGCTCCGCCACCGCACGCACGCGTGCGAGGTCACGCGCATGGTAGCGCGGAGAGTCACCCTGCTTGTACGTCGCTTCGTGCTCCTCGTCGACGACGATCGCACCCAGCCGATGCACGGGCGCGAAGATGGCCGATCGCGCGCCGACCACGATACGCTTTTCACCCCGGCTGATCGAGGCCCACTCGTCGAAGCGTTCACCGTCCGACAACGCCGAGTGCAGCACGGCGACGCGGTCGCCGAACGCGGTGCGGAAGCGATCCACCGTCTGGGGCGTGAGTGCGATTTCAGGCACCAGCACGATCGCGCCCTGATCACGCTTCTCGATCACATCGCGCAGGTACTCGATGTACACCAGCGTCTTGCCGCTGCCCGTGACGCCGCGCAGCAACGCACCCTGGCCAGGCGGGAGTGCGATCAGCTGTGCGATCGCGTTTCGCTGCGCATCGGTCGGCACGAGGGTCCGGGCGGCCGCGATTGCACGTGTCGCGAACGGATCACGCGCGATCGGCGCCTGCTCGATACGCACGAGCCCGCGCGTCACGAGTTGCGTCAGCACAGCGGCCGTCACGCCGGCCTGTACGACCAACGCGCGTGCCGGATGCGACGCACCGAGCGATTCGAGCAGTTCGTACAGTGCGCGCTGCTTCGGCGCACGCTTGAAGAGGGTATCGCGCTCGAGCAGGCTTTCGAGCGTTTTCGCGATGCGTGCGACACGTTGCCGCTTGATCGGTGCCACGGGGACCGCAGCGCCCGTGAGCGCGACGGGCAGCATCGCACGCAACACGATGCCGGGCGGCGCGGCGTAGTAGCGCGACATCCATCGGCCGAGCGCGAGGAGCGGTGCGGACAACGCCGCATCAGCATCCGGCGCGCTGACGATGTCGCGCAGTTTCCCCTTGGCCGGCGACGGAACGTCGATCGCCGTCACGATACCGATCAGCGTGCGCGCGCCAAGCGGCACGACGACGCGAGATCCGGGCACCACACGTGCGCGCAGCGGCTCCGGCACCGCGTACACATACGCACGCGGTACCGCGACGGGCAGTGCGACGGCGACGAGCATTGGATTCACGGTGGAAAGTTACCACCGCGAACCGTCAGCGCCGCGTCACACCGAGACCCGGCGCGGTCGGCAACGTCACGACGCCGTTGGTGATCGTCGCGCCCACGAACGGATCATCACGCAGCAGTGCGGCACCATCCAGATCGACCGCATCGAGGAGCGGGCCAAGATGTGCCGCGGCCGTGATGCCGAGCGATGTCTCGATCATGCAGCCGGCCATCACCAGCATGCCGTGCGCCCGCGCCGTGTGGATGATGCGCAGCGCTTCGCGCAGTGACCCACACTTGGCCAGCTTCAGGTTCACACCGTCCACGACACCCACCAGCTTCGCCACATCCGTCGCGACGAGGCAACTTTCGTCGGCAACGATGGGCAGGTCGCAGCGATCGCGCACGAAGCGCAAGCCATCGATGTCGGTCGGCGGCAGCGGCTGCTCGATGAACTCGACGCACAGTTCCGTCAGCAGCGGTGCCATCGCGAGCGTCTGCTTCGGCGTCCAGGCGGCATTCGCATCGACGCGCAGGATCGCGTCCGGCGCTTCATCCCGCACAAGCTGGATGATGCGGCGATCGCGATCGCTGCCAAGCTTCACCTTGAGAATCGGATACCCCGCGGCGACCGCTTCACGCACCCGCGCGCGCAGCGTGTCCTCATCGGCGGCGATGGCGATCGTGAAGCTGCTGCGTGGGCTGGCCGAGGGTGTCAGCCCCCACAGTTTCCAGAGCGGTACACCAAGCCGCTTGCCCTGGAGATCGTGCAACGCGGCACTCACGCCGCAGCGTGCCGCGGCGTTGAAACGCAGCGTGGTGACCATCGCCGACTCGATCAGCTCGATATCGGACGCATGCGCGCCCTCGATGATGGCACGCAGGCGTTCGAGCGCGGCAAGCACCGTATCAGCCGTCTCACCATAGAAGCGACTGGGTGCGGCTTCACCCCATCCTTCCACGCCATCCTCGTCGATCAGCCGGACCCACACCACGCGCCACTCACTCGACCCGCCGCGTGCGATCACGAACGGGTGCGTCGTGTGCACGGTGACCACTTCGGTCTTGAGGCGCATCATGGCGCGAGTGACGGTGTCAACCGGCCGAGTCGCGCGGCGCGAACCGCGGGCGTATCGAGTGTCGTGGAATCAATCACGCGGATCAGGGCGTCGGCGAGATCGGTGCCGCGCTGATATCGCTCACCGGCGGCCTTCGCGAGGCAGCGCATCGTGATCTGCGACAGCATCGGCGACACGGCCGGTGCGGTCACATCCAGTGGCGTCGGCATCTCGTGCACATGCTTGTAGCCCACCGCGTATGAGTCCTCGCCGTCGAATGGCGGCACGCCGGCCAGCATTTCATAGAGCATCACCCCGCACGCATACACATCACTGCGACCGTCGACCGGCTTGCCCATCGCCTGTTCGGGCGACATGTAATGCGGCGTGCCCATCGCGCGCCCGGTGCCGGTCAGGCCCTTGTGAAATCCGGCCGTCGCGATGCCGAAGTCGGTGATCAGTGACGTGCCGTCGCTGTCGAACAGTACGTTGTCGGGCTTCACGTCGCGATGCACGATGCCATGACGGTGTGCATGATCGAGACCGGTGGCGATCTGTGCGACGATGGCCGCACTCTCCATCGGTGGCACCGTGCGATGCCGGGCGAGGCGATCGGCCAGAGAGCCGCCGCTGAGAAACGGCATCACGACGAAGGTGCTGTCCTTCGTCACGCCGGCGTCGAGGATCGTGCACACGTTCGGGTGGCTGAGGCGACTGGCGGCTTCGGCCTCGCGCCGGAATCTTTCGCGCATCTCCGGATCACGTGCGAGATGCGAATACAGCACCTTAATCACGACGCGCCGTCCGAGCACCGAATGGGACGCCTCATACACATGCGCCATCCCGCCGCTGGCGATCCGACGGACGATCGCGAACCGTCCACCCGTCGCTCGGCGGAGTGCCGTGATCTCCGCGTCCGGCACGTCCACTGGCGGCGCGGCGACATTCGGCAGCGCGTGACCGCAGCGCACGCAGTTCGGCGCCGCCGCTCGATTCCAGGTGCCGCAGTCAGGGCAGAACATCTACGACGGGGTGGGTGGAGTTAAAACTGCAGTCGGACAAAGTCGTACACGGGCCACGGCCCGGTCAGGCGAAGCACGAGACCGGGTGAACGCACGTCCTCGGCCGTGACTTCGGCAGCGAAGCGTTCCCACGAGGCGCGCTCGACGAGGAACGCCTCGGTGGCGATCGTCGTCCCGTCTCCGACGGTGCCGGAGGAGACAGGCACAGTGGCCGTCGCGTAACGGCGCAGGACCCGGAACGACTCGATCGCTGCGGCCGAGGGGGGCAGCACCGATGGATCGGAGGTCGCACCCGCGATGTCGCGGATCGCGGTCACCCGCGCTCCGGCACGCCCATCGACGTAGGCGAGTCCATCGCTGAGTGCCACGGCATGCAGTTCGAGCCACTGGAGCGCACTCGCGGCGGTGCGAAAGGTCGTGAGTGGCGGAGCGGGAAGGATCGTGTAGCCGCGCGACAGACCAGCCACGAGCGTGTGATGGTCGAGGAAGGCGGCTTCGGACGGCTGCTCGTTGCGATTGGCGCACGGTCGCACGACCGCGGCGACGTCACGGAACGTGATGCCATGGGCGCCCGGTCCCGACAGTCGCACGACATCGTTGATCGTGTTCGAGAACACGACACCGATCAACCGGAATGCCGACCCTCGCGCCGACGCGACCGCACCCAGCGACCCCGGCGTGGCCATCAGAGCAAACCCCACTTGCGGAGCAGCCAGACGAGGAAAGCCCCGAGTCCGAGCTGCACCGCGAGCATGATCCAGAAGCCGTGCGCGTGATCCGAGAGCGGGATGTCGTTGAAGTTCATGCCCCACATACCGCTCACCACCACGAATGGCACGCTCAGCGTGGCGATCACGCTGAGGCCCTTGGTGACCTGGCCGAGCCGGTTCGAGACCTGCGAGAGGTAGCTGTCCATCACGTTGGCGAGCAGTTCGCGATAGGTGTCGACGGCGTCGTTGATCCGCAGCACGTGATCATAGATGTCGCGGAACCACACCTGCGATTCCGGCGGCAGGAACTGCGTCGGGCGATTGGTGAGGATGTTGAAGACCTCGCGCTGAGGCATGAGATGGCGGCGCATCGAGAGCACCAGTCGCTTGACCGCGAAGACGTCGCGCATCACATCGCTGTCGAAGCGCGCATAGACGCGCTCCTCGAGCCCATCCACGAACTCGTCGATCTTGTCGAGGACGGGGAAATACTCGTCGACGGTGATGTCCATCAGGGCGTGTGCGACACGCTCGATACCACGCTGGAGCTGGTCGGGATTGGCCAGCATCCGTTCGTACACGGTGTCGACCGGCAGGCTGGGGCCCGAGTGCACGGTGACGAGCAGATTCTTGGTGAGGAAGAAGCAGAGATTGTACGTCTCCACGTCGTATGGATCGTCGGTCGTGTCGCAGAAGCGCAGTCCGCGCACGATCACGAAGAGCGAATTCTTGTACTCGTCGAACTTGACGCGGCTCTGCGGGTTGAGCGCATCCTCGACGGCCAGCGGATGAAAGTCGAACACCTTCTCGAGCAGCGCGACCTGATGCCGGCTGTCGGTGTCGATATCGACCCAGAGCGTGCCCTTGATGTCGTTCGACGCGACCAGGTCACGCAGTTCGACCGGATGGAGATCGGTGCGAACCGGCGACCCGAAGATTGCATAGACGATGCGTGGCACGCTGCTGGCCGCGACCGCCAGTCGCGGCGTTTCTCCGCGCTCCACCGCTTCGGTCGCGTCCATTTCCTGCGTGCTCACCATCCGCGTGTCGTCTCCGCGACGAAGCCGGGGCGGGAGTGGCCGCGTTCGGCGACTTTTCCGGCTCACGCAGTGGCCGCCGGCAGGAAAGGGGTGACTCGCATATGACGCAAGATACCGCGGAGGTCCATGCCTATCGCAACGCCCGGAGGTGTGTCACGCATGCATCGCCGAGTCGCACCGGATCGTAGCCCCCTTCGAGTGCACTGACGAGACGCCCATCGCACCACGCTGTCGCGCGAGCGACGAGCAACCGCGTGAGGTGGTCGATGTGCTCCATCTCGAGCGTGAATCCACCGAGTGGATCACCGGCGAGACAATCGAACCCGGCCGACACGAGCACGACGTCGGGCGTCCACGCAGCGGTGGCCGTATCGATCGCAGCGGTGAGTGCATCGACATAGTCCATCGGCGGCAACGCGGGCGGCATCGCAACATTCCAGACATTGCCGTGCGGACCGCGATCCTCCGCGGCGCCGGTGCCCGGATACCACGGCCACTGATGCATGCTGATGAAGCGGATGCCCGGATCGTGCTGTACCAGGTCCTGCGTGCCGTTGCCGTGATGCACATCCCAGTCCACGATCAGCACACGTTCGGCCTCGTGCACCGTGCGCGCGTAGCGAGCACCGATGCCGATGTTGCCGAACACGCAGAATCCCATCGCGCCACCACGCAGCGCGTGGTGGCCGGGCGGGCGCACGGCGCAGAAGCTGCGCTGCACGGTGCCGTCGAAGGCCCAGTCGATGCCGTCGAGTACACAGCCGACGGCGGCCGTGGCCGCATCCCAGCTGCCCGGGCTCACCACCGTGTCGGCGTCGAGACGCCCGCCGCCACTCTCCACCATTGCGTGGACACGCTCGATGTGAGGCTCGTCGTGTGCCAGCGACAATTCCGACGTCGTCGCGTGACGTCCCTCCCGGTGCTCGATCGTGTCGAAGAGCTCGAAGTCGTAACGCAGCGCGCGGGGGATGGCGCGCAACCGCCCGACATGCTCCGGATGATTCCAGCCCGTGTCGTGTCGGCCGCAGTCGGAATGCGACACGTATGCGACCGTCATGCGAGACCTCTCCAGCGACGCAGCGTCCACGACGCCACCAGTGACAGAACGGCCAGGGCAAGCAGCCATTGCGCGTCGAGATGTTCGATGAACGATTGCGAGCGGATTGCCGTGCCCTGCGCCTGCACCGTCGGCAGACCGAGATCACGCGCCAAAGCCGCGATCGGTGCAGCGTCGAGCGTGTCGTGGGCCGGATCGAGCGCGATGCGACTCACCGGTGCAGACATCGGCACCACACCGGAGAGCAACGCGGTCCACCAGCGCCGATGCATGACGGGCGCGTCGTCGTTGCCCGCCATGCGCCAGAGCCACGAATTGTCGTAGCCCACCTGCACCACACGTCCGGCGCCGACGCGTCGCGCTGCGACGGCGATCTTCCCGTCCCGCGACTCGAGAGAGATGGCACCCGCGACGAGCGATGAGATCGGGACGAGGTCGAGTCCGTGTCTCGCAGCGTCCGACGCTTCCGCGCCGACCTCGCCGTCGACCGTCGCTCCTGGCGTGCCGGCGCGCAGCGATGCGAGCGCACCGATGCGCGCCGCGCGGCCCACGATCACGAGGCCACCACCGCTTCGCACGAACGCCGGCAGGGCCGCAATCGTGGATGACGGGGTACCCGGCAACACGACGACCACACTGTGCCGTCCGCGGGATGGGAGGGTGGCGGCCCCCTGTGTGATGCGCACCTTCGGCGACAGCGTCACGGCGGCGTCCACGGGCCACCCATCTTCCTCGAATGTCGCGATGAGGAAGCGTGATTCCCACGTCGCGTCGCCAAGCACGAGCACGCGCGCAACAGCTGGCACCGACGCGCTGAGCGGCGACGCGGCGGCGGTCGACGTTCGCGTGCCGACGCGCAACGCGCCCTGCACCGGGCCGGTGCGAGAAGCCATGCCGCTCTTCGACAGCGGCGTACTGTCGATGGCACCCGCCGCATCCGACAGCGCGGCCATCATCGAGTCGCTG
>JACMLX010000014.1 GCA_014379355.1 Gemmatimonadaceae bacterium | reverse complement strand
TCATGATCTGCTTCTTCCGCTTCAGGCGGACCGGATTACTGCGTACGCGAGGCATCTCGGTTCCTCCTTAAGCCTGGATGAGACGACGCATGCGCTTCGCCTCCCCGTTGGTTTCGATGGTCGTTCCCTTGCGGAGATTGCGCTTCCGCTTCTGGGATTTCTTGGTCAGGATGTGGCTCTTATACGCCTTGCGGCGCTTCACCTTTCCCGTCCCTGTGACGGAGAAGCGCTTCGCAGCGCCGGTGTGGGTCTTCATCTTCGGCATGGGTCTCCCTTCGTGCCTATCGTGGCGCCAGGATCATGGTCAGCGCCTTGCCTTCCAGCTTGGCGTCCGTCTCGACCTTGGCAATGTCAGTGAGTTGCTGGGCGACCCGGTCGACGACTGCCTTCCCCAACTCGGGGTGGGCGATCTGTCGGCCACGGAACATCAGCGTGACCTTCACCTTGTTGCCTTCCTCCAGGAATCGGCGAGCATGGCGCGTCTTCGTCTCGAAGTCGTGCTCCTCGATCCCCGGTCGATACTTCACTTCCTTCAACAGGATCACGTGTTGCTTCTTCTTCGCAACGCGTGCCTGCTTGGCCATCTCGAACTTGTACTTGCCGTAGTCCATGATGCGGACGACGGGCGGTCGTGCGAGTGGAGCCACCTCGACCAGATCGAGGCCCTGTTCGACTGCAGAAGCCAGCGCGGCATCGACTTCCATGATGCCCAGCTGGGCGCCGTCTGGGGCGATGACGCGAACAGGCGAGATGCGAATCTGCCGGTTGACGCGCACTCGCTTGGTCGTATCCTGAATCGGACGAGCTCCGGAAAACGGGAAAACAAACACGGCGGGATCTTCGGGAATGAAGACCACGCCGCGAGGCCCACCCAAGGGGGTGTGCCCGTTGCATTGGACTCCAGCAGCACACCTCGCGAGCGAGGGCCGAAGGGTGGACCCCCACTGCCGCGGGAGTCACTTGCCGAGTTCTGCCACGCGCAAGCTAGAGGACTTCCGACCGAGGGTCAAGGCGGCGCTCGGCGAGCGCCGCACCGACCCCGGCTCGGCTCACACTATCGGCCGCGACCCTTCGCTGGCGCCTTTGCAGCGGATTTGGCCGCCCCCCTGGTCGACTCCTCGGTCTTCGGCGGCAGATGCGACTCGACGAACCAGAGATCCTGATCGAGACCGCGCACGATCTCCGTGAACAGATCAGCGGTCACCTTGTCGCCGATCTCGTCCGTCGTGTCGATGGCCTCGCGGGCCGACTGTGCAAACGCGGCCAACGCCGCCGAGACGGCGAACAGATGCGGATCGACATCCGCGATGCCGAGCGGGTACGGGACCATGAACGAACGCCCGACGACCACCGGCAGTGTGCCCTGCGCCGTGCCGCCAAGATTGCCGGCACGTTCCGCCAGCATGTCGGAATACTTCTCGACTTCCTCCGCCGTCTTGTCGAACAATTCATGAATCGCGAGGAAGCCGGGACCGCGGACATTCCAATGCGCCTGCTTCACCTGCGCGTGCAGATCGATTGCCGCCGCCAGATGGTGGTTGAGGATGGTCACCGATTGCTCTCGAATCGATTTGTCGAGCGTATTGTGCGTCTGTTGCATGATCGTCGATTTCCTGCGGAAAGTGTAGAACCTGCGTGCGCGCGACAGCCCGTGCCGTCGCGTCTGTGCGGATTGTATACCCGTCCGGAAGTGGTGGTGCAAGCGCATCACAGCGTGCCGTACTCTGGCGTGTCGGCCACACGAGAGGTGATCATCCACTGGCGCAGTCCGATTGATCACGCGCGCGCGGCACCTTTCCACGGCTCTCACCTGAACTCAATGCTTGCCGCAATCGACTTCGGCATCAGCAACACCGACGCGGTGTCACTGCGAAACGGCATCCCTCGCTACTGGACGCGCGAGGCGCGTGGGGCGCCGGACGCATCGATGGTGCGCGATGTGCTGAGCGCTGGCGACGTGTCACTCGCGACACTGCCCCGGATCGCGGTGACCGGAGGGCGACACAAGATCCTGCCCACGCTTCTTGGCGAGTGTGTCGTCGTGCCGGTGCCCGAGGTGACGGCGATCGGTCGAGGTGGGCAGGCGCTCGGATTCCCGGACGAGTCGAATCCGACCACGCCGATGCTCGTCGTCAGCGCCGGCTCCGGGACGGCTGTGATCTCGGCGCGTGGCACCGAATACGCGCACATCACGGGCACGGGTGTGGGCGGTGGGACGCTGCTCGGCCTCGGACGACTGCTGCTCGGTACCACGGAGGTCACACTCATCGATGCGATGGCGATGCGCGGTGATCCGAATGGCGTCGATCTCGCGTTGCGCGATGTCGTGAGCGGACCGATCGGATCACTGCCGCCGGATGCGACAGCCGTGAACTTCGGTAGGTTGGCGCGTCAGGAAACACTCGCCCGGCCCGATGACCTGGCTGCAGCGCTGATGACACTCGTCGGTCAGGTGATCGCCATCACCGCGATCAATGCCGCGCGGGCGGAACGTGTCGAGCGCGTGGTGCTGATCGGGCACATGGCGGATATGCCCAGTTTCCGACGTGTGATCGCGCAGGTCGGCGAGTACTACGGCATGCACGTGCTGGTGCCGGAACATGCGGGCTACGGCACCGCGCTTGGGGCACTGCTGCACGCCGGCGCACACACGGCGTAGCCACGCAGCGACGGGTGTCAGGCCGCTCCCATCAGACGGACGCGTTACGCGCCCACGCGTCACTCGTCACTTCGGCAGATCGTGTCGTGTTCACGCCCGGCTCGGAGACTGCGCTGCATCGCGCACGAGTCCCGCCGCGCCGGAGCGTTCAACGCACTCACAACGTCTTGACGGAGAGACAACTTGACATACCGCCTTGCGCTGCCGACGCTCACCCTGTCCGCGCTCGTTTTCGCCGCGGCCGCCGGAGCGCAGGCGCAGCAGAAGAAGCCGGGCACCGGCACCGCAACGACCGCACGACCCGCGAGCACCGCGCCGGCTCCGACGCCATCCGTCGCACCGGCACCGACGCCCGCGCCGGTTCACGAACCCGTCGCGTCCGCCCCCGCCAGGCCGAGCAAGCCTGCCGCACCTGAGAAGGCTGCACCGACCAGCGATCATGTGCGTTTCGGCATCGCCGGCGGCATGGCCGCGCCGATGAGTTCTCTCGGACAGGCGTACACCGTGGGCTATCACGGCGGCGCGTTCCTCGAGGGTCGCCCGCTCGGGTTTCCGGTCGGCCTCCGCGGCGATATCCAGTACGCGAGCTTCGGCGTGAAGACGGGCATCACGTCGCCGTCGTACACAGTGCTGCAGTTCACCGGCGCGGCGGTGTACGACTTCCCGTCCGGCAGCGGTGGCAAGTCGCCGTTCTTCGCAACGGGCGGTATCGGCTTGTATCGCAACAAGGGTGCGGGACCGAGCCAGACGGACTTCGGCCAGAACCTCGGCCTCGGCTTCAACATCCGGAAAGCGCGCTTCAAGCCGTTCGTCGAAGGTCGCTTCCACTTCTTCAACAACGTGGAAAACTTCAACCTCGCGGCCGGCTTTCATATCTGAGCCGGACGTCGTCGAGCAGGCAGTCGCACACGATGCGCAAGCAGTGCGACAGGGTGAGAGTATAAAGCGCTGACGCATACGCGTCACGGACGTCCGCGGTGCATCAGGCAACGAAGCTGAGGCACCGCGTTTCGTTTCAGCGCGTCGCGGTGCGCGCCGAACGTTGCCACCAACTGTAGGCCGGCCAGCCAAGTGCGAGCAGCACCGTGCCTTTCAGCGCATTCACCGGATTCGATGCGATCGAGCCGGCGATGACGTACGCAGCCGCAGCGAGGAACAGGAACGTCGTCACCGGATGCCCCCACGAGCGCACCGACACGCGCGGCACCTCACCGCGTGCCTCCTTCGCGCGATAGACGAACAACGTCGCCGCCGTGGCGCCGAAGAACACCCAGTCCGCGAACACGACGTAGTCGAGCAGCTGTCCATAGCTGCCGGAGAACACGAGCAGGACGGCCCACACCGCTTGTCCCACGAGCGCCGCGATCGGTGTGCGCGTGCGCGGGTCGACCGTCGCCATCTGCGAGAAGAACACGCCGTCGGCCGCCATTGCCTGATACACTCGCGGTGTGACGAGAATCACGAGGTTCAGGAATCCGAACGTCGAGATCATGATCCCCGCACCGATCACCGTACGCCCGGGGGCACCGAGTAACGCACCGACCGTGTCGGCAGCCGGCGCGTGACTCCCGGCCAGCCCAGTGACACCCAGTGCGCGAAGGTACGCAAGATTCACGAGCAGATAGCAGGCAACGACGATCAGCACACCCAGCACCAACGCACGTGGCAGGTCCTTCGCGGGATCGCGCAATTCTTCGGCGATGAAGTTGGTCTGCTGCCATCCGCCGAACGCGAACAGGACCGGCACCAGTGCGGTGCCGACCGCGAGTGTCCACGCCCACATCGTACGTGGCACGACCAACGCCGGCGAGCCCGTGGCCACGTGCGCGCCAGTATCCGGTGCGATGAAGGCGACAATGACGAGGAACGCGATCGCCGCGAGCTTGAGGACCGTCGCGACATTCTGCGTGATCGCGCCGGGTCTGACGCCGACCATGTTCACGAGTGTGAGCAGCACGATCGCGGCGACGGCGAGCGGCGTGATGAATGTCGTTGACATCCCGAAGAACGCGGTGGCGTAACTCGCGCACGTCATTGCAACGGCCGCGATCGCACCGGTGGAGATCATCAGGAACAGCGCCCAACCATACAGGAATGCCGGGAACGGCCCGAACGCATCACGCAGGTACACGTAGCTGCCGCCGGCGCGTGGCGCGCGGGCCCCGAGTTCAGAGAACACGAACGCACCGACGATCGCCATCAACGCGCCGATCCCCCACGTGGCCATGGTCGCGGGACCGGTGCCGACGCGTTGCGCGACGATGGCCGGATTGAGGAAGATTCCGGCACCGATGATGCCCCCGACGACCATCATCGTGGCGGAGAACAGACCGAGCTGGCGCGCGTAACCCGTTGGCGGCGGTGACGCGGCCGTGACGGGTGTCGATGGATCTGGCATCCGCGCACGCTAGTGACCTGGGCGCAGTGCAGCGAGGGCCCACCTGCCTGCGTAGTGCCGATGACTGGACACTCTTCGCCCCACACGCGTCTTTCGGGCGGTGTTCACCTGATCTCTCCAGACTCTCCAATGCGACTGCGCACCCGTCTCGTCACCCTGCCCGCCGCGAGCCTCATGTTCGCCGGCGCATTCTCCACCCTGCTGTCCCAGACGGCAGTCAGCGATCCGCTGGCCGCGCTGCGACTTCGCTCCATCGGACCGACGAACATGAGCGGCCGAGTGATCGACATCGCCGTGAACGAGTCGAATCCGTACGAGTTCTATGTCGCGGCCGCGACTGGCGGACTGTGGAAGACGGCCGACAATGGCGTCACGTGGCGCCCGGTGTGGGAGAATCAGAGCGTGAATTCGATCGGCGCGGTCACGGTCGATCAGCGCACGCCGCAGACGATCTGGCTCGGTACCGGAGAAGCCACGAACCGCCAGAGCTCCGGCTGGGGAGACGGCGTCTACAAGTCCACCGACGGCGGCACGACGTGGGCGAACGTGGGGCTGCGCAACACCGCACGCATCGCACGCATCGTCGTCGATCCGTCGAACAGCGACGTCGTGTATGTCGCCGCTCCCGGACATCTGTGGGGCCCGAACGCCGAGCGCGGATTGTTCAAGACCACCGACGGCGGCAAGACGTGGAAGGCGATCCTGACACGTGACGAACACACGGGGGTGGTCGACGTGGCGATCGATCCACTCGAGCCCAACACGTTGTACGCGGCACTCTATCAGCATCGCCGCACGCCGTTCGGTTTCGTCGGCGGCGGGCCAGGGAGTGGACTCCACAAGTCGACGGATGCCGGTGCCACCTGGACCGCACTGACGAACGGCTTGCCGGCGGGCACGGTCGGTCGCATCTCGATCTCGATCCATGCCAGGGACCCGCGCATCGTCTACGTGAGCGTCGAGCAGGGACTGCGCTACACATCGAGCATCTCGTACGACAAGCGACTCGGTGGCGTGTTCCGCTCGGACGACAAGGGCGCGACATGGCGATTCATGAGTGACTGGAATCCACGACCTGCGTACTCGAGCCAGCTGAAGGTCGATCCGAACGACCAGAGTCGCCTCTACGCGATGCAGTGGTCGGTGAGTGACGACAGCGGCAAGACATGGCGTTCGCCGCGACAGACGCTGCACGGTGACGATCGCATGGTGTGGATCGATCCGAAGGATTCGCGCCACCTGATCAAGGCAGACGACGGTGGCGTCGGCATTTCGTACGACCGCGGCGTGAAGTGGCTGTACGTCACCTCACTCCCCTTCTCGCAGCCGTATCACGTGTCCGTGAGCACGACGTCACCGTACTTCGTCTGCACCGGATTGCAGGACAACGGCAGCTGGTGCGGCCCGAGTTCCACATACAACACGCCGGGCCCGCTCAACGATGACTGGTATCGCGTGGGCGGTGGTGATGGATTCAACAACGTCATCGACACCACCGACAACACGACACTCTACTCGAGTTCACAGTATCTCGGCCTCACCCGCGTCAACCTGCGCACGCTCGAATCGACGCAGATCCGTCCGGCGCCGAAGGAAGGTGAAGGTCCCAAGCTGGGCAACTGGGGTGCACCGCCACCGCGTGTCGGGAAGAAGATCATCCCGGCAGGATGGAATTCACCGGTGATCATCTCGCCACACAATCGCAATGTGATCTACGCGGGCATGCGTGAGGTGTGGAAATCGGTCGACCGTGGCACCACGTGGACCTCGCTCGGCGACCTGACGACGCGGATCGACCGTCGCAGCCTGCCCATCATGGGCCAGATGCCAGCCGATACGACGCTCTCGCTGGATGATGGCGTCTCGTATTTCCCGAGCACGACGGCAATCAGCGAATCACCGAAACAGGCCGGCGTGCTGTACGTGGGGACGGACGACGGCAACCTGCAGGTTTCGAAGGACGGGGGCAGGAACTGGACGAACGTGCGCGCGAACGTGCCAGGCGTGCCGACCGGTACGTGGGTCGCGCATGTCGAAGCGTCGCGCACGGCACCCGGCACGGTGTACGCCGCGTTCGATGGCCATCAGTCGGACGACTTTTCCAACTATCTCTTCCGCAGCACCGACTACGGTGCAACATGGACTTCGATCAGCGGCAATCTGCCCGTCGATCGTGTCATCCACGTGCTGCGAGAGGATCCACGCGCGCCACGTGTGTTGTATCTCGGCACAGAACAGGGGCTGTTCGTGTCGCTCGACGCCGGCACGACCTGGCGTGAACTGCGCGGGCTGCCGCGGCTGCCGATCGCAGACCTCGTGGTGCATCCCGGCGACAACGATCTCGTCGTCGCAACGCATGCGCGGGGCATCTGGATTCTCGACAACCTCGACGCGTTGCAGGAGATCACGCCCGCCATCGAGCAGGTCGCCGCACACCTGTTCACCGTCGAACCCGCCGTCGCGCGGCGCCTGACGAATACCAAGGCGCACACGGGCGACATGCTGTTCCGTGGCGAGAATGCACCGAACGGCGCGATTATCGACTACTGGCTGAGCGCCGCCGCAAAGAACGACTCGGTCTCGATCACGATCCACGACGCGACTGGGACGCAGTTGTCCTCGGTCAAGCCGACGTTCGTGACGGGTACGAATCGCGTCGTCTGGAATCTCCGCCTGCCCTCACTCCCGGGTCCGGCCGCGAGCGATGACGACGACGACGATTCGCCTCGCGGCGCACCGCAAGGTCGTTTCGTGGCACCGGGGCGCTATACCGTGCGCCTCAAGGCCGGCAGCACCACCGCCGAACGCCCGGTCATCGTGCGTGACGACCCGCGCGTCACACTCACCGCCGTCGAACGCTCGGCGTGGAATCGCGCAGCCGATTCCGTCGCCAGCGTCTTCCGTCAGGCATACACACTCGGCACCGACGCGGCGCCGAGTCCGGATGCAGAACTCAAGAAGACCATTCGCGAGTTGCAGGACCGCGTCGGCACGCTGTACAACAACCTCCTCCGCGGCGGCGGTCCACCGACCGCCGACCAGCGCGCGCAGATGGCCTACTTCCCGACTGTGCTTG
>JACMLX010000128.1 GCA_014379355.1 Gemmatimonadaceae bacterium | reverse complement strand
GGTCCACCGCGCTGACCGCGCGGCGGACCACAGCGAGTACGCGCCGCGCCCCTTCATCAGCCACGGCCGCCAGCAATGCATCGCGCCCCGCGTAGTGGTGGTAGAGTGCGTTCGGCACGACGCCGAGCGCGGATGCCACCGCTCGCACACTCAGACCTGCCTCGCCCTTGCGCTCCAGCAACGACACGGCGGCGCGGCGGATGGCTTCGGCATTTGTCTTGGAAGGATATGGCATGGTGAACAATGTACATCTTGACAACAGGGTCGCATACTGTACACTGTACACCTACAGGCGATTTCTCTCCACCTGTTCACGTCAGCGCGATCTTCTTTCCTTGGAGTCCACATGGCAACGCAGTTGCATCCGCTCATCGCACGCGCTGACACGACCGTTCCCGTCACCGTGCAGACACGTGCAGCCCTTGGGCCCAGTGATGCCTTCGACGCGATCGTACCGATCGATCTCTCGCTGGTGTTCAAAGGCTGGGGTCCGTTCCCGGCGGTTCGCGGCGTGAAGAATCAGACCGCTGCATGGGACCATGCCGGACCTTCCCGGAACCCTGACCTGTCCGACGGTTCAACAGCGACGGAGAGATTGACCGAGTACACCGCCGGCCACAGCTTCGGATACGAGTTGACCCAATTCACGGGCATCCTGCGCCGGTTTATTTCCGGTATTCGGGGCGAGTGGACATTTACGCCCGACGGCAATGCCACCATGATCCGCTGGACATACGAGTTCAAGCCACTTCGTGGACGGGATGCCCTGGTCCGGTTCGGCATTGCGCCGCTGTGGCGCCGCTACATGCAACTCGGTGTCGAAGCGGCCGCACGAATCGCAGAGGAGAACCTTGGTGGACGAGGTGCCCTCTTACCTGACCAGCGCCCTGCGCGCAGCGCTGGACTCACGTTGCGGGGCGCCTAACGTGGGCTGAAGCAGACGAGCGCTTGCGGATGTGTCGCGTCGTCTGGCGCCGCTTCTTGTTGCTGCGCTCGCAGCTCAGCCAGGGCGTTAGACCGACACCGGAGTTCCGGCTACCATTCAAGAGGCAGTATGCGCAGCGTGTACGGAGTACTCGGCTGGGGGATCATCGCCTTGGGCATCCTGCACATGGCCGCCACACCTCGCGCCCTGACGGTGTCGGCGGTGTGGTTTTTCAGCGGCGGCATTGCGATGGTGCTGACTGGGGCGCTCAATCTCCTCCGCCGGACATACGGTGGAACGGCACCGGGGCTGCGCTGGTTCTGCGTCGGGACAAATGCAGCCATGACAGCCTTTGCCGCGGTTGCCGGATGGGTCGGCCGAGCCAGCGTTGCAGAACTGGCAACCATCGCAGGGTGGATGGGTGCGACGACAGTTCTCTCCCTCATGCGGAGCACTGCTGGCGCGGCGGGGACACAAAAGGCGGTTTAGGAGCAGGGTGAACCTGACAACCATTAAGGGGTGGTGAGCGCACGGATCGACAACGGAGTCGGCCACACACCTCTCATTCGGTCGCCAATCCGCTCGACCACGCTGTCGTCGAAACGCGATACGTCAGTCGGCGTCGCCGAGCCAGCAGCAGGATCACAACGCCGCTTCCGAACAGTACGATCGTCGCCGGCTCCGGCACCACATTGACATCGGGCGGGATCACGCCGAACCGATTCAGCCTCGCCCCCGACGATGCGTCGACGACAAAGTCCGTCACCGCACCACTCGGCGCGAACGCGTCGATCCCGGTCAGCACGGCGGAGTTGAAGAAGTTCGACGCGATGGACGTGCCATTGCAGCACGGCGAGACGGTGGTGTAGAGCGCCACCTCGATGGTGAACGGCGAGCCCCAGATGAACTGGAAGAACGCGTTTGTCGTGATGTTCGCCGAACCGGAGAACTCGCCCGGCGACAGCACGAAGTTGCCCGGAATCCCGGTGCTGCCGCCTCGCAGGTTCGGCAACTCGTTACTGGTGGTGCTGCCGATGAAGGCATTCCAGAGATAGCTGCTGGCGCCATTGGTATACAGCACACTGAGATACACGTCGCCTTGCTGCGTGAACGGCGCCAGCGACGTGTTCTTCATCATGCCGTCGATCAGGAAACTGAAGTTCGTGCTGCCGGCCGTTCCGTTGGCGACCGTGGGGCTGCTGTACGTGATGGTTTCGGCGAAGCTCGCGAAGGCCGATGCTGTGCGATACGTGACACTCGATGAGGGACCGGTCGCAGTGCCACTGGCTGCCACGCCGAGCGCCCAGTAGTTCGCACGCGACTGCGCGCTGCCGGTGAACGTGCCGATCCCGCCCGCCATGGCACCGCTCGCCGTCTGCGAGGCGGTCAGTGGTCTGCTGCTGGCGCGGCGATCGTCAATGCCGCCGCTCAGGCCACACGCCGCGATACCGTCCGTTGGAACGGGGACGCCGGTGAACCACGGCGCGGGAATGCTGGGTCCAGACGTCGCGCACTGAAACTGGGGACCGATCGTCGCGTTCCCCGCAATCGCGCCAGCATACGCGCGGAGCTGCGCCTGAAGCGAGGCCCCGAAGACTGAAGTGGCGAGGGCGAACAGAATCGTGCGAGGTACGACTGGCATGTCACACCGTCCACGCTGGGGAGTGGCGCGATGGCGCCGGTAGCGGCGCGTGCGAAGCGTGCTGTCACTGTCACTGCGCAAGAGCCCAGCGAATCGGGCCATCAGCTCCACCGAGCCGTGCTGCGACGAACAGAAAAGCTCGACCCGTGACCAGCTGCCGCGCGAGGTCGATCGCCACGAACTGCGGAGTGGTAGTCAGCCGTCCAAAGCCGACGCGCTGCGAGCGCCGGCCACTGGTCCAACTCGCGCTATGGCGCCACCACTGCATCAAAGATCCGCTTCGCGACGTCAGGATCGTCGAGATACCCACTGATCCCATGCTGATTGGACGTGTGGTTCTTCACCTTGTCGTGATTGCTGATCGTGCCGCCCGTGTCGAAGTGTTTCTTCGTGAGCGCGTACAGCGAGACCACGTCATCCGGATCCAGTGCGTTGTACCACTTCCCCACCGGCTTCGGGAAGGTGTGCGGACGCAGGCTACTCTTGACGGCGTTCACGGCCAGCGGCGATCCCAGCGTGACGAAGAGCGGCACGGGTACTCCAGGGAACAGACCCGATCGCGACATCAGCACATTGTACGCAACCACCGTCCCCAGCGAGTGTGAGACGACCACGGCTTCGGTGTCAGGCAGCACTGCCCCTCGCACGCCGCTGTCGATTGAGTTACGAATGCCGCTGTCGGTGAGGTACTTGGCGACATCGGCGGTCACAAGCGACACGAGCGCCGTGGAGACGGGGCGAATGCGATCCAGCGCCGACAGGATGCCCTGTACCCATCCCCAGTTGGCCGGGCCTCTCTCGATCACCACCGGATCCAGTTCGGCGAGAATATCCGTCTCCGCAACTCCCTCGTGCGCCGCGATTTCGGCGATCATCTCGCGCATCAGGGCCTGCTCCGCTGACGCGGGCGGCGGCCCTTTCACAATCACTTGCGCGGCCTGTGCGCTCGTGAGCCCGTTCGCCATCTGCGCCAGCGTGTCACCGTAATACGGAAATCGGATGTGATCGTCGGGCAGCGGATTCGTAAGTGCGTGCGCCGCCAGACCTTTCTCCCACGCCGCGATCCACTCCTGCTTCAGGTTCGCCGCATCCTTCTCCTGCTGTGCGCGACCATGCACGAAAATGAGTTGCCGCATCAGTCTATCAATCCGCTCTGAAGGGTGTCCCGCAGGATACCGGCACCAGCCGGCGTGATGTGCGTCCACAGCGTTGGACGCAGGTGAGCACGAAGTTCGGGCAGGCGTCCGCGCAGCGTGATGTCGAATGCCGACAGCAGGCTCCACCCCTGTGTGAGAAACGGCACGCACGGGAAGAGGCCGGTCGCGGGCGCGTCTTGCTCGTCAGCAAGGGTGTCGGCAAGCATGGCAAGATCGAAGATCCGCACGCCGAGCTCGATCGCCGTCTGCTCGTGCAGCTTCGTGATCTCGGCGCGCATGCGGCGGTCGTGCAGCGCCCACGCCGCGTACACGCTGAGGGCCGGATCGAGCCCGCCGGCGCGCGTCAGGCCCTCGAGGAGCGCGGTGCCCTGCGCCGGCGCGTCGACGCGGAACGCGCCGAGCGAACTGGCCGCTGCGATGATGTTCCGCAGGCGTGCGTTGTCGCCACGCCGCGCGAGCAAAGCCTGGCCACGCGCCGTGTTCAGCGACGGTTCGAATGCAACATCGCGCAAGCGGCCGTCGTCGATGGTGAGGGACGTGATGTGATCCTTCAGCGCTGGTACCACCACCGCCGATCCATCGGCGAGCTTCACGAACACGTTCGTGGCCGCGCGGCCCTGCTCGAGCCCGACCTGAATCACATCGCCAAGATGCCCGATCGACACGGTGGCGTGCGGTGAGAACGTGTCGGCCAGCGCTGCCCCACGCACCTTGATCCCGCACTGTGTCTCGAAATGATCCGGACCGAACACCACGCCGGTGCGGGCGAGCGTGTGTTCGAGTACGGACTCGCGTGCTGTCGGGCTGCGCGTCGCGCCGCGCCTCTTCTCACTCTGTCGTGTGCCCTGTGGTTCGAGGGCCGCCTGCAGTTGCGCGCTCGCATCACGAAGCAGGTCGGATGGACCCGCAGCCGCACGCAGCACCGACGGTTTCGGAAGGTCGTCCTCGCCGAGATCGAAGATGGTGTCAGGATGCGTCGAATCAAGGGACGCCGGCCGACCACGTCCGGCCCTCGTGGCTCTGGTGAGGGGTTTCGCCGCGGGCGCGGGCGAAGGCACAGCGGCCGGCGCGTCGAGCACCATGGCGATCCAGGCGTCCGGACGTGATTCCACCCGGGCGTCGGGCTGTTGCGTGATGCCGCCCGGCATTGGCAAGGTGGACAGGAACGACGGCACGGCGACACCGAGGTGATCCTTGAGTGGCCACGGACGCACCACGGCGTGGCCGTTCTGCGGCTCGAGCAGGGTCGGCACGCGACCGTGCAAGGCGTCGAGCAGCACGGTGGTGTACGCGGCGCGGTAGCGCGAGGCGGCGTCGGTCACCGACTTCACCTCGAGCGCCGGATCGCCGACGAGCGTCGCGAAGAACTGGTCCACCGGCTTCTCCTGGCCCTGCCGACGGTTGTTCGGAAAAATTTCTCCGCCGCTCACACTTTGCGCCTGGATGGTGTCGGCAGCCGTGCGGCAGGCGTCGGAGATGAACACCACGTGCCCGATGCCTGCATAACGTGCCAGCTCGTGGCTGCCGCGCAGGTTTACCGCAGCGCCGGGATCCTCTGGTGCGCGCGACAGCAGCCACTGTTCGTGCAGCCCCGAATTGATACCGTGCCCGGAGAAATACACGATCAGTTGTTCGACGTACCCGAGCTTGGCGATCGTGTCCACGGCGTCGAAGAGCCGTTCACGTGTGACGCGGGACTTCTCGTCCGTGATCAGCTTCACGCGCGCAGCCGGAATCTTCTGGTGTCCACGCGCCCAGTCGTGCATCGCCTGTGCACCATCCAATGCGGCCTGCAGCTCGGGCAGGCCACCGGTCTTTTTCACGCCGATGGCGATCAGTGCGCGTTGCATGAGGACGTTTCGGGTTGACGATTTAGGCTCAACTTGTGGCAGTGAATGCGCGTATGCAACAGCTCGCAATTTCGGTGAGGCTGCGAAGCTTGCCGAGCAGCCGGACGGCCGACACCGAACTCGGCGTTGCACGAGTCGCGGCGGGAACGCGGTCACTCAGGTCCCGCGCACGGACCCCGCCGAACCTGGACTTGCTGCTGACAATGCGCGCGGCGTATCGTGCGCAGATCAGCCTTTCGTGCGGTCGCCTTGCAGCAGAACGCCAACTCATTCGTCACGCGTCACCGGGCACGCCCTGTCATGCGCAGCCAACAAACTCGCACCGTCTGCTGGTCACCAACCTGGAGTGCGGGATTTGAGAACATTGGTCTTGAACACGTTGTGCTGGCGCCGCGCAGTGCAGACAGTGTCCTGCTCGCCTGCGATGAGTCGGGCGTGCCCTTCCGGCTGACGTACCTGCTGAGGTGGGACGCCGCGGGTTGCATCCGAACAGCCGACTTTCACTCGCGTCACGGATTGCAGGAGAAGCGGTTGCTCCTGAGATCCGATGGCAGTGGGCATTGGACAACGGGCGATGGTCACGCGTTGGCGGGGCTCAAGGGCTGCATTGACATTGACATATGGCCAACGCCGTTGACCAACAGCTTGCCAATCTGGCGAAGCCAACTCCGCATCGGCGAAAGACGCGAGTTCCGGATGGCGTGGATTGCCGCGCCTGATCTCACGGTCGAGGCCAAGCAACAGGCGTACACACGCCTTCGAGATCGTCTGTATCTTTTCGAGAGTCTTGACGACAGCGGCTTTCAGGCCACGCTGGACGTCGACGAAGACGACATCGTGCTTGACTATCCGGGACTCTTTCGCCGCCTGTCAGTAAGCTGACGCCTGACCCTTCCCTGCTGCCGACCGCGTCTGGCGGTGACGACGGAGACGAAAGACAAGTGCTCTCCCGACAGATAATGCTGCACATTGGTGACCGACTCCTTGTGCTCATCGAGGCCAGGAAGGATTGTCGAGGGAGCAGTGTCCGACTGCACGACCGTTCGGGCTGACACGGTCATGGGGGTACCCCGCGGAGGCGACAGACACGATCGTCGTCGGTGGCGCTGGCTCTTGCAGGTAGCACTCTGCAACTAATCCACGTGAACCGGGGTCCAGCCGAGTCTTGTCTTCCAGATTGCAGGTGAACTGGACACGGGAGGGCGTTCGATGGGAACGATGCTTCGTCGGTTGCGTGGGACGCTGGGGATTGCT
This sequence comes from Gemmatimonadaceae bacterium, assembly GCA_014379355.1. Classification (GTDB taxonomy): domain Bacteria; phylum Gemmatimonadota; class Gemmatimonadetes; order Gemmatimonadales; family Gemmatimonadaceae; genus JACMLX01. Next base: position 2,107 of record JACMLX010000128.1, on the reverse strand, counting down.
GCGACGTGGAGTCTCGCGTTCGCCGGCCTCTTTGTCGGCGCGTTCGTGCTGACCCGGGTGTTCGATCCGGACAGTATCGATCAGGGCGAGGGCCTGGCGCGTGTCGCCGCGATCGGCGCCGCACTTGGCCTCGCGGCCGGCGCGGCGTTCGCCACCCTGCTCGCCGTCGCGGATCGTCAGAAGACCATCGCGGAGCTCTCAGTAGGGCGTTCCGCGCTCTGGGGCGCGTTGGGAACGGCCACGCTTCCTCTGTTCACTGCGATGAATGGCAGCTTCGTGCTGATCGTGTGTCCAATCGCTGCCGGGTTGGCGGCGGTTTCGGTCGCCGTCGCCAAGCGCGCAGCACTGCGCGCTCGAATCGATCCGTTACTGCGACCGTGAGGCGCCTCACTTGGCACATATTCGTCCTGTGTCAGTGCCGCGTTGCATCCTGACCTCGCGATGCTGCTGACAGCGAGTTCGAACTAGCGGCCTTGCTCGCGCCACTCGCTCGCCGCATCCTGTTCATATCGCTGAAACAAAACGCGGGCGTAAGGCGGCACCTTCCAACCTTCGCTTTCACCAGACATGCCTCGCCAGCGATCTTCCTCACGCGCAAGCGCCGCGGTCGATGCGACACCAAGTCCGAAGATGCGACCGCTACGACGCCTCATCGGCACGTGGCTGACCGAGGGTGTCACGCTGAGACAGGGCGAGCCAACTGGTGAACGCTTTGTCTTCGTTGATCACTACGCATGGTTGGCTGGCGGCCACTTCATCGCGCACACGGTCACCGGCGAACTGGACGGCGTCGCTCTGCACGGCCTTGAGATTATTGGCTACGACGGCAAAGTGCTGTGCGCCACGAGTTATGACAGTCAGGGAGTTGTGACGCACTATCGAGCGCGGTTGACGGGTCGCATGTGGTCGATGGTAAGTCCGAGGGAGCGCTTCAACGGAGCATTCACTCCCGATGGCAAGCGTCTCGCTGGAGAGTGGGAGCGCAAGACGGCAAGAGGGGAGTGGCGAGCCACGATGCGCGTCACCTTGACGCGGATTTCCATGTGACACGGCACAGATCCCGAGCACGCGCAGTGCATGAAGGGCAGCGCCGGTAGCCAGGGTCTGCTACCGACCCTGTCACCACGCAGCGCGTCGTGAACGCGTGCGGGCGCGGCGCGCGACACAGGTCGAACGACTCACGCGCGAGAGGGGCTGGCGAACGACTGTGATGGCGCGTCAACCGGCGCTCTTCAGCCGGGGCGCCTTCACCCTTCGCCCCCATCACGATGTCCACGACTTTGCTCCGGCGCGCGCGACGCTCACGTCGCGCCCCGTTCATCCTGCTCGCTGCCGTGTACACCGCCGCCCTCTCGGCCTGCGGCGGTTCCGACGGCCCCGGCGCCCCCACCAATCCACCACCACCAGTCGTCACCCTCGCCATCACCGTCGGCCCACCGATCGTGACAGTCGAACAAGGCCACAACGCCGCCGCCATCATCACAGTCGCACGCGGCAACCACACCGCGTCCGTCTCTCTCGCCGCGAGCCTCCCCGACGCCGCGCCTGGTGTCGCTGCCTCACTCGCACCCGCGACGCTGCCGTCGGACCGCACCGAGAGCATCGTCACGCTCGCCACCACACCCACCACCCCCACGGGCGACCACACCGTGTCAATCACCGGCGCCGGAGGCGGTGCGAACGCGAGCACCACGATCGTGCTGCGCGTCACGCCCGCGCCCGTGCAGCCCGTTCCGCGCTTCACGCTCGCCGTCACGCCGTCGCCAATCCCAATCACAGCAGGCGGCGCGACGGCCTTCGCGATCATCGCGATCACGCGCACCGACTCCACCGGCGCCATCACGTTCGGCGCGGCGGGCGCGCCAACGGGTCTCACGATCACGCTGGCGAACGGGCCGGTCGCCGGAGCTGCCGCCACAATCGGCGTGCAGGCCGCCGCCTCGCTCGTCGCAGGCGACTACCCGATCACCGTCACCGGCGTCGCGAATGGGCTCGCGCCCGTGAGCACCGGCGTGCTGGTCCGAGTCGCGGCGGCGGCGCCCCCCCCCCCCCCCCCCCCCCCGCCGGGCGCCCACACCCCCCGCGCCCCCGGCCCCCGCCGCCGGCC
>JACMLX010000127.1 GCA_014379355.1 Gemmatimonadaceae bacterium | reverse complement strand
GGAGAGGAAGCGGCCGAGAAACTGAAAGCGAAGGCCGTCGAGCCGGGCCGCTACGATCTCGTGCTCCATCCCTCGCATCTGTGGCTCACGATTCACGAATCAGTCGGCCATCCCACCGAACTCGATCGGGCCAGCGGCTACGAGGCCAACTACGCGGGCACCAGTTTCGTCAGCCCGCCGGAAAAGGTGCTCGGCTCGCTGAAGTACGGTCCACGCATGCTCAATGTGCAGGGTGACCGGTCGCAGCCGGGTGCCTGCGCAACGGTTGGATTCGATGATGAGGGCGTTGTGCCGGAAGATTTCCTGATCATCAGGAACGGCATGCTCAACGACTATCAGACCACGCGCGAGCAGGCCAACTGGCTGAAGTGGTGGTATGACAAGAACGGCAAGCCAACCCGCAGTCATGGCTGCTCGTACGGCGACAGCTGGAGCAGTGTGCAGTTCCAGCGGATGCCGAACGTCTCGGTATTGCCGGGCGAGAAGGAGCAGTCATTCGAGGACATCATCGCCGCCACGGACAAGGGCATCGCCATCGTTGGTGATGGCAGTTTTTCGATCGACCAGCAGCGCTACAACGCACAGTTCGGCGGCCAGCTGTTCTATGAGATCAAGGGTGGCAAGGTCGTCGGCATGCTGAAGGACGTCGCCTACCAGATGCGCACGCCGGAATTCTGGAACGCACTCGACATGCTCGGTGGCAAGAAGAGCTACATGCTCGGCGCCAGCTTCTTCGACGGCAAGGGCCAGCCGGGGCAGTCGAATTCCGTCAGCCATGGCTGTCCGCCGACGCGCCATCGCCAGATCAACGTCATCAACACGGGACGCAAGGCATGACATCGAAATTCGATCCCCGCGCACCGAAGCGCCTGCTCGATGCGGCCGACGAACTCGTCTCACGCGAGGAAGCCCAGCGCATCGTCGAGAGCGCGGTCAAGCTGTCGAAGGCCGATGCGGTCCAGGTGAATCTCGGTGGCGGTCGCCAGCGCAACGTGCGCTTCGCCGCCAACCAGATGTCGACCGCCGGCATGATCACGGATCTGGCACTCGTCGTGACGTCGAGCTTCGGCCCGAAACACGCCGTCACCACCACCAACGATCTCTCGCCCGAGGGCATCGAGCGCGCGGTTCGCCAGTCGGAAGCGATCGCGAAACTCGCACCGGATGATCCGGAAGCGATGCCGAACCTGCCGCAACAGACCATCGCCCCGGTCACCGCCGCCTGGGACGAGGCGACGGTCAACCTGACGGCCGAGTCGTGCGCGAAGGCCGCGCTGACGGCGCTCGGGCCTGCCCGGGCGAAAGGCAACATCCAGGCGGCCGGCTTCCTGCAGGTCGATGCGAACGTGACCGCGCTCGGCAACAACGCCGGCATGTTTTTGTACCATCGTGGTACGAAATCGAACTACACCCTCACCGTGCGCACCGCGGACGGCACCGGGTCCGGGTGGGCGGGTGCGGAGGAGCCGCGCTTCACCTCGATCGACTTCGCGGCCATCGGTGCACGCGCGATCGAGAAGGCGGAGCTGTCGCGCAATCCCGTCGCGATCGAGCCAGGTCGCTACACCGTGATCCTCGAACCGCAGGCCGTCGGTGACCTGGTGTCACTGGTGGTGTTCTACGCCAGCGCGCGGTCGGCTGACGAAGGACGCTCGCCATTCGTGAAGCCGGGCGGTGGCAACAAGGTCGGTGAGAAGATCGTGGACGAACGCGTGACGCTGTATAGCGATCCGTACGACCCGACGATCCTCACCGATCCGTTCGACGGCGAGGGATTCCCGCTGACCCGTCGCAACTGGATCGACAAGGGTGTGCTGACGGAAATGCAGTACGGACGGTTCTGGGCGAAGAAGCAGAACAAGCAGCCAACGGGCGGCGCGAACAACATCGTCCTCGCCGGCGGCAGCACGACACGCGAGCAGATGATCGCCGGCACGCAGCGCGGCATCCTCGTGTCGCGACTGTGGTACCTGCGCGAGGTCGACCCACGCACGCTGCTCTACACTGGCCTCACGCGCGACGGCACGTTCCTGATCGAGAACGGCAAGATCACGAAGGCGATCAAGAACATGCGATTCAACGAGAGTCCGTTGTTCATGCTCAACAACATCGAGGCCCTTGGTCCGCAGGAGCGCGTCGCGGGCATCGAAGCGCTCATTCCCTGTGTCATGCCGTTGCTCAAGGCGCGCGACTTCAACTTCACGTCACTCTCGGACGCGGTCTGAACGGCCTGTCTCGCACAGAGACACAGGGCCACGGAGAGTTCTTTCGCATACGCAGCCAAACTTTTCACGCGCGGCTCGCGGGGGAACGCGAGGAAGGGCAACTCAAACTCTTTTCACGCGGGGCTCGCGGGGGAACGCGAGGAAGGGCAACTCAAACTCTTTTCACGCGGGGCTCGCGAGGATCGCGAGGAAGGGCAACTGAAATGCTTTGGAAGAGCGTCTCGCGAGTGCAGTTCCAACAGCATTTGCTTTTCCCCGCGTTCCTCGCGAGCCCGCGTGAAAAGTGCCTTGATCACAAGCGAACTCCCTGTGACCATGTGGCTCCGTGCGAGACCGGCATTTCCAGAGCCGCGCGCGAAAACAAAACCGCCCGCGCCGAGTGAATCGGGCGGGCGGTTTCGTTCAAAACTGGGGCGGCAGGACTCGAACCTGCAACATCCCGGTTAACAGCCGGGTGGTCTGCCATTGACCTACACCCCATCAGGGACAGGCAACTTGTACCGTCCCGGCAGAAAAGTGTAGCCCTGCGGTCGAGAATGTGCTCGAACCGTGACGTGCCGTTTCGCTAGTGCTTCGCCGGGGTCCTGGTGCCAGTATCGGCAGCTGCGGCAGCGGGAGGAATGCTCGAGTCGGTCGCAGCCGCCGCGGCGGGGACGGTGGCCTTCGGCGCCTTGTCTGCACCTGCCGCATTCAGGTAGCCCGGCGTGCTGCCGATCGAGCCATTGGCGCCAGCGCCGCCGTATGGGACCGCGGTGTCACCCTTCCCCGGGCTGTCGACAGTCTTCTCGCACGCCGTGGTGAGAACGGCGGCAGCAACCAGCAGGAAGGCGAGACGAACGGTCCGCATGCGAGCTCCAGAAAGCGTGGCGTGATCGAGTGACCCGCCAAAGTTAGTCAGCCGATGCAACCGTTGCTTCCGGCTCGGCCGTGCGATGCGTCGTCACATGGCCCACGTCCCTCGGGGGAAAGAAGACTGTCCGGCTCCGGTACAGGATGAAGGATCCCATCAGGATCAGAAACACCGCGAATGTCTGCTTGAGCACTTTCTGCGAAATGAATCGGACGAGATAGGCGCCGGCCAGAACGCCCGCGACCGCGCACGCGGTGAATCCCGCCATGAACGACCAGGGCACCGTCACATGTCCGAGATATCCCGCAAAGCCCGCCGCGGAGTTCATCGCGATGACGAGCAGCGACGTACCGACGGCCTGCTTCATCGGTGCTCCTGCCAACAGCACCAGGGCAGGCACCACCAGAAAGCCACCGCCTATGCCGACGAGTCCTGTCAGGACACCGACGCTCAACGCCACCGGCAGCAGCAAAACCAACGGCATCGTGCGCGTCGTGTCGATCGTGGCGTCGGCGGCGCCGTTGCCACGTGGCGTGTGTGGCTCGGTAGCCGCTGCCGGCGCAGCCTTCGCAGAACGGAACATCAGGATCGATGCTAGCAGCATCACGATCGCGAGCAGCGCGAGTTGCACTTCGCCGATGAGGAGCCTCGCCAGTCGCGCACCGCCGAAGGCGCCGATCATCGCGATGACTCCGAACGTCACGGCGGCCTTCAGGTTCACGTTGCCGGCTCTCCAGTGGCCGGCGGCACCGACAAGGCTCGTCACGCCGACGACAGGCAGGCTCATCGCGATGGCGAGTTTCGGGTCGTAGCCAAGCACGTAGACGAAGATCGGCACCGTCATGATCGACCCGCCCCCGCCCATGAGGCCGAGCGAGAGTCCGACCAGCGTCGCCAGCACGTACCCCACCACGATCACCCGTCGTGCTCCGGTTCAGGTGTCTCGATCAGCTGCCTGGAGCGAGGTCATAGTGGTACTGCATCGATAGAAAACGGCGCAATGGCAACTGCGAAAGAGCAGATCGCAAAACGGAACTGCCGCGAAACTGGACGAAGGAGTCGCTTTCGAGATGCGCCTTTCCTTCGGGAGCGGTCACCTGCTTTCAGACAGTTTTGCAACGACAGACTTTTCAGGCAGTTCTGCGTCAGTTCAGTACTGCGATGTGCTGTTCCAGAATGCGCGACCATGCAGTGACGCACTCATCACGCGCGCACGAGTTTCTTGTAGCGCACGCGGTGCGGCTGGTCGGCGTCGGAACCCTTGCGGCGCTTGAGATCGTCGATGTACGCCTGATAGTTGCCCTCGAACCAGACCGTCTCCGAGTCACCCTCGAACGCGAGGATGTGGGTCGCGATGCGGTCGAGGAACCAGCGATCGTGGCTGATGACGACAGCACATCCGCTGAAGTCCAGCAACGCGTCCTCCAGCGCGCGCAACGTGTCGACGTCGAGATCGTTCGTCGGCTCGTCGAGCAGGAGCAGGTTGCCGCCGCTCATCAGTGTCTTGGCGAGGAACAACCGGTTGCGCTCACCACCCGACAGGTTCGCGACCAGCTTCTGCTGATCCGCCCCGCGGAACCCGAAGCCGCTCACGTACGCGCGTGAGTTGAGTTCGCGCGTGCCGACGGGAATCATCTCGCGACGGCCGCTCACTTCCTCCCAGACCGTGCGCGCACCATCGAGGGTGCGACTCTGGTCGCCGTAGCCGATCTGCACCGTCGAGCCGAGGGTCAGTGACCCGCCATCGGGTTTCTCTGAATCGGTGATCATGCGGAACAGTGTCGTCTTGCCGGCACCGTTCGGGCCGATGATACCGACGATGCCCGCGCGCGGCAGGTCGAACGACAGCTGGTCGTACAACAGCACGTCGCCGTAACCCTTCTTCAGGTTCTTCGCGATCACGACGTCGGCACCGAGGCGCGGGGCGGGCGGAATCACGATCTCGTGATTGTACGCGCGCTCCTGGCCCAGTTCACCCGCCAGGTCCTCGTACGCCTGCAGGCGGGCCTTGTTCTTCGCCTGGCGCGCTTTTGGCGCCATACGCACCCATTCCAGCTCGCGATCGAGCGTCTTCTGCTTCTGGCTCGCCTGCTTCTCTTCCGTCTTCAGGCGTGCGGCCTTCTGCTCGAGCCAGCCGGTGTAGTTGCCTTCCCACGGGATGCCCTTGCCGCGATCGAGTTCGAGGATGTACTGCGCGACGTTGTCGAGGAAGTATCGATCGTGCGTGATCGCGATCACGGTCCCCGCGAACTCGGCCAGGTAACGTTCCAGCCATGCCACGCTATCGGCATCGAGATGGTTCGTCGGTACGTCGAGCAGCAGCATGTCCGGCTGTTCGAGCAGCACGCGACACAACGCCACACGACGACGCTCGCCACCCGACAGCACCGACACGTCGGCATCCGGCGGCGGACAGCGCAGCGCGTCCATCGCGATCTCGACCTTGTTGTCGAGATTCCAGAGATCCATCGTGTCGATCTGTTCCTGCACGCGCGCCTGTTCGGCGAGCAGCTTGTCCATTGCGGCATCGTCCATCGGCTCGCCGAACGCCATGCTGATCTCATTGAAGCGATCGAGCAGCGCGCGCTGCGCTTTCACCGCGACTTCGACGTTGCCTCGCACATCGAGCGTCGGGTCGAGCTGCGGTTCCTGCGGCAGGTAGCCGATGCGTGTGCCCTTGTGCGCCCACGCCTCGCCCTGGAACTCGGTATCCACACCGGCCATGATGCGCAGCAGCGAGCTCTTGCCCGCACCGTTGCCGCCAAGGACGCCGATCTTCGCACCGGGGTAGAACGAGAGCCAGATGTCGTCGAGGATGACCTTCGAAGGCTGGACCACCTTCTTCAGGCCCTTCATGACGTAGATGAACTGTGGAGCCACGGGTCCCGGGGAATGCGGTGGTATGAGGTGCGGGGCGTGGGCGCCGGGGAGGGCGCGGGCCGCGAACGTTCAAGTTAGCGCCCGCTGCCAGCGGCACATCGTGTGACACGTCACTTTGCCAGTGTCACGGCGCATCCGACGCCCGGTCCGGCACCAGCAGTCTTCGCCGGGCGTACGTCTCGTCGCGACACATCTCCCGAACCCATCAGTCCGTGGACTTTTCGAACATTCAGGCGCAGCTCGGCGGCTCTGTCCTGAGCGCACTGCCGCTCGTCTATTTCGGTGGTGTGCTGTACTCCATGACGCCGTGCATCTACCCGATGATCCCGATCACGGCCGCGATCGTCGGCGGCGCACAGACATCCGCCGCCGGCAGCAGCAAGCGTCGCACGGTCGGCCTCACGCTGGCCTATGTGGTCGGCGTCGCGCTGACCTACTCGCTGCTCGGCCTGATCGCCGGGATGACGGGCAGCATGTTCGGCACCATCAGCACCAACCCGTGGCTCTATTTCGCCATGGCCAACGTGTTGCTGCTGGCCGCATTGAGCATGCTGGATGTGCTCCCGATCCGGCTACCGAGCTGGCTGCTGACCCGGGCCACGAATGCCGGCCAGTCCGGCGGCTTCGGAGGCGCGTTCGTGATGGGTGCGATGTCGGGCCTCGTCGCGGCACCCTGCGGCGCACCGGTGATGGCGAGCGTGCTGACGTGGGTCGCGACGACGCGCAGTGCAGTGCTCGGATTCTTCTACCTGTTCGTCTTTTCCCTCGGCATGTGCTCGATCCTCGTCGTCGTCGGCCTTACGTCAGGCGCCTCGAGCCGGCTGCCGCGCAGCGGTGCGTGGATGGTGTGGGTCAAGCGTGTTTTTGCCGTGCTGATGATCGGGGTCGCAGAGTACTATCTGATCGAGATGGGGAAACTGCTTTTCTAGCGGCGTTCGTGGCGCTGTTGCAGCCGTCGCGTCGCGGGCTGGCATCGTCTTGTTTGGAGGCGGAGCGCACGGAGGTCACGGAGTGCGTCGCTTGCATCGTGCATCGTCGTTTCCTGCATCGCTGACTTGTTTGGGGCGATAGGGCGGGAGATCGGGGAGTGTGTCGGTTGCCACGTTCGCTGCAGCGCGAGGCATCGTCGACTCTTTTTGGAACTGCTGTTCCCGAAGATTCTCCGGTGCGCGATGGGCAGATCGCCGCGCGCACCCTCCGTGCACTCGGTGCGCTCCCCACCCACAGCAGTCGAGGATGGCCCGCGACGACAGAAGCGCCGAGCGTGACGCACTCCCCGGGCTCCTGCCCTCTCGTCACATTGCGGGCAGGATCGTGCACTGCTGTAGAACCCGCGAGGCCGCACCTGGATCGGCGAACGGCTCGCGCACTGGCGGGTATGTGTTCGAGCTGGGTTGTCTCGACTGGTCTCTCCTTTTCCTGATTTCATCATGATTCGACTGTCATCTGTACGACGCGTGGTCATCGCTGCTGCCCTCCTTGCGCCGGCGCTGCTGCGCGCGCAGGAGGCGGGAATTCCGGTGGGGAATGCGGCCCCGAATGCAACACTCGAGACACTCGACGGGCGACCGGCCCAGCTCTCGCAGTGGGTGGGACGGACACCGGTCGTGCTCGAGTTCTGGGCCAGCTGGTGCAGCAACTGCAAGGCCCTCGAACCCGAGATGCTGAAGGTCGCGAAGGCGTACGGCCGCCAGGTGAAATTCGTCGGCGTGGCGGTGAGCGCGAACCAGACACCGGATCGTGTTCGCCGCTACATCCAGGCGCACGCATTGCCGGTCGAGATGCTCTACGACCGCCACGGAACGGCCGTCGATGCGTATGACGTTCCGGCCACGAGTTATGTCGTCGTGATCGATCGCACGGGCAAGGTGGTGTACACGGGCAGTGGCGGCGGACAGGATCTCACCAGCGCAATCCGCAAGGTGCTCTGAGTCGCCTGTGCTGCGTCCGTTTGAGCACTGCAACAGAATCGACGCAGGGTCGCAAAGTTCAACTGCTCTGACGCAAAGCCGCCAGGACGCCGGGCGCTCCGTTCGCTGTTCAGCCCCAACGCGCCCTTCGCGCAACGACAAACTGCTGTTGGAACTCCGCTCGCGATGGTAGTTGTACCAGCAGGCAGCCGTTCTGCACGACGCCTCAGGAAATCATGGCGCGCACGAAACGCTTGGCGTCTTGGCGTCGAAGCAGTTCAGAACTCGGCGCCTGCGCGCTGACGCCGTTCAGAATGTCGACACACAAACAAAGCCGGCCCGCTCGCTGTTGCGAACGGGCCGGCTTTGTTCTGCACGAACTATCCAGGCGGCCATGACACGATGATTCGTATCACGACCGCCCGATCATCAGCAGCCCGGACCCTTGAGCGTCGCATCGAGCGGCGCACGGAACAGGCACTCGGCCTGCGGCACTGGCTGCACCTTGATGCGGAAGTGCCCCGGCACGTCGAGCGGCAGCGTGTTCAGGCGGTTGTACCGACGCACGTCCACCCAGCGACTGCCTTCCCACAACAGCGAGTAGCGCTTCTCGTACAGCAACGCCGTCAACGCAGCATCGGCATTCGCGAACGGCGCAAGCGGCAACAGGCCGCCGCTGTTGACACGGATGAAGTTGATGTCCGTGAGTGCCGTTACGAGGTTGCCAAGCCCGATGTTCGCTTCCGCGCGCAGCAGGATCAGCTCTTCGTTGCGGATGATCGGCAGTGGCGTGACGTTCGACGGATAGATCCGGAACCCGACCGTCGTCGGGATGCCGGCCGATGCGCCACCGGGCGGCGACTTTGCAGGAATGGTCTGCGTCTTCGCCGTCACACGCGCATCGATCACGCCGGCGTTCGACTGTGCATCCGCCACGATCGACGGATGCGCCACCTGATCGGGCGACACCGGATTGCTCAACCCATTCAAAGCATCACCGGCAGCGGACGAGTACACGTGAAACGCGCCTGCCCGCAGATCCGCCCCAGCGGCGGAGTTGATGAAGCTGGCGTTCAGCGCAGTGAGCGCTTCCGTGAATCGCGCGGTGCCCCCGCCGAGCGTCGCGTAGGTGATCAGGTACCGCGCCGCAACACCCCGGTTGAACCTGAGGAAGTTCGCCGGGGTGTTGAGTCCGGCAAATCCGGTCGTCAGTGCAAACGGAAATGATGCACCACCCGCCGCCAGTTCCGTCGCGGCCGTATTGATCAGCGCAATGCCGTACTTGTACGCCGAGTCACGGCTGACGAACGGCTGCGGCGCATTCGTGGAATCGTCCACTTCGACCGGGATGCCGATCGAATCGCGCTGCGAGAGGAGATAGAAGATCTCCATCGCCCGGAACGTGTTCGCGAAACCGCGGGCGGCGCTCTTCTCCGCCGTCGTGAGGAACGTGGCCGCCTCGGTGACCTTCACGAAGTTCTTGGCGTTCCGGATGTTGATGTACCGCCCATTCCAGCCACCGGCTGCAAAGCCGGCGTTGTCGAGCTGGGCGGCCGCCAGGTAGTTCGACGTGCTGCGGCCGTCCGTCTGGAAGTAGTTGTACGACTCCCGCCCGAAGATGCCGGCATCGCTGTAGAAGCCGGGCAGGTTGGCGCGCGCCTGAAAGAGAATGCCGCTGGCCAGGTTCTGCACCAGCGCGATGTCCGGCGTGGTGGTCGTGGCGGGTGCATTGAAGTTCGGGACGTTCAGTTTGTCAGCGTTGCACCCTGCGAGTACGACGACCGCAAGTGCCGCAGTGACGGAGTGGCGCAGCGTGGCTGCGAATGAGTGTGTCATATGATTCAGAACCCGAAGTCGATGCCGAAGGAGAAGTTCTTGGTCGGCGGGAACGGCGCCAGGTCGACGAAGCGCCCGACGTTGTTGCTGCCGAAGTTGTTCACTTCCGGATCAGCGCCCCAATACTTGGTCCACGTGCGCAGGTTGCGGCCGGTCACGTTCAACCGGACGTCGCTGAAGCGCTGCCCGAGATAGCGCTGCGTGAACTTGGCCGGCACCGCGAAGCTGAGCGAGATCTCGCGCAACTTCACGAAGCTGCCGTCCTGCACGTACGACGTCGCGTTGCGGCCGCCGTTCCACAGATCGTAGCGATACGCGCCAAGGACTGCCGTGGCGGAGGTGTCGACGTAGCTGATCAGGTTCGTGCCATTGCTCTTGCGGCAGATGATCATCGTGCTCGAGCCGTTGCGGCACGGCGACGGCTCATCGTAGTCGCGCGCGTTCTCGCCTTCGTCGAACAGGTTGTTCGACAGGTTCGACAGATCGCCGCCCTTGCGCCAGTCCACCTGCACGCCGAGGCTGAAGCGCCCGACCGTAAAGGTGTTGGTGAAGAACATCTCGTGATCCGGCGTGCCATCGCCCACGATCGTGTCGCGCGTGACCACCGAATCCGGCAGCCCGGTGCGCGGGAAGAACAACGGCTTGTTGCCCCAGATCGCCGTCGTGCTCACGCCCTGCGCAATGCGCACGCGACCAAACGCCGCCCCGAAGCCCGTGCTCGGCGGGTTGAACGGTGCGATCGGCAGTGTTTCAACCACATTCCGCACGCGCTGGAACGACGTGCGTGACACCCAGTTGAAGCCCTTGGCCCGGATCGGTTCGACCGTCACCGCGACTTCCGTGCCCTTGTTGCGCAGCAGGCCGCCGTTGAAGAACTCGTTCGTCAAGCCGGTCGACGCCGCGAGCGGACGCTGCAGGAACTGATCCTTGATCTTCGCGTCGAAGTACGTGGCTTCGATGCCGATGCGGCCGTTGAAGCCGCGCGCATCGAACCCGTACTCCACTTCCTGCTTCCGTTCCGGGAAGATGAGCGGGTTGCCCAGAATCCCATTGACGCCGATGGCATTGACGCCGCCGATCAGGCCCGTGCCCTGCAGCGTGATGAACCGCGCGCCGTAGGTCGGCCGGTTGCCCGTCTCGCCCCAGGAGGCACGCACCTTGAACTCGTCGAGATGCGGCAGGATGCTCACGAACCGATACGAGCCCTGCACGGCCGGATACGTGTAGAACTTCTGGAAATCACCGTTGTCGCTCGACCGGTCGCCGCGGATGCTGCCGGCGAGATACAGACGCTCGTCGAAGGCGAGAATCGACTGCTGCACGTACCACGCCTGGTCGATTTCCTTGCTCTTCGTCTGGATCGTGGCCTGCGTGCCCTGGTTCACGTTCGCGACACCCGGGATCAGACCGCGCGCCTGCACGCGATACTGGTTCAGCTTCTGCTGCTCTTCCGTGATGCCCGCCACCGTGCTGAGCGAGAACGGCAGGTCGGACGGCGTGAAGTCGTACGAGACGCTCAGGCGCTGGTTCAGCTGACGGCTCAGTCCATTCGACTGCACCGCCGTGCCCAGCAAGCCGTCATTCCCTTCATACTGCAGGAAGTTCGGGCTGTAGATCTGGTTGTCCTGGTTGAACTGGTCGATGCCAGCGAGGTACTCGAAGCGCAGGCGGTTCGACGCGGTCTGCAGTGCCTGGAACGCGAGCGAGCCGCTGCCGATGAAGCGCAGGACGTCTTCGGTGTTCTTGATGAACTTGAACGTCGCGAACGGATTCGAGCTCGTGACGCCACCGCCGCCGGCGTACGGATTGACGGGGAAGTTCCCGTTCGCATCCGGCGTGTTCTGATTGAAGAAGCTCGGGGTGTAGCCGAAGTTGTAGCCCGGCGAGGTGTTCGAGTTGTCGTTGTTCGAGATCGCGCGATTGGCGTTGTTGCGCGTGATGCCGAGGTCGAGCTTGGCCGACACGCGGCTCGACACATTGTGGTCGATGTTGATGCGCGCATTGTCACGCAGCGCATTCGTGTTGATCGCGATGCCGCCTTCCAGCTGGCGACTCACCGACGCCAGATACCGCGTGCCACCGTCCGCCGTCCCGCCGCTGACGGAGAGCGCCGAGTTGTACCCGAAGCCTTTCTCGCCGAACAGCTGGTCGGAGAAGTTGTTGTACGGAATGCTGTTGCCGTTCGCCGCATAGATCTGGCGGAAGATCGCCTGCCCGTTCGGGCCGCCGAATGCGACGGCCGCGGACAGCGCCGAGGCGGTGTCGAGGAAACGACGCTGGCCCGGGCCGCGGAGCAGGGACGACTGCCCGACCCGCTGGGTGAATGCCCATCGCGGGGAACCCGCCTTGCCGCGCTTGGTGGTGATGAGCACCACGCCGTTCGTCGCGCGCGAGCCGTAGAGCGAGGCCGCCGCGGCACCCTTCAGCACTTGGATGTCCTCGATCTCTGACGGATTCATGTCCGCCAGCCGGTTCGTCGGGTTGTCCTGGTTGGTGGCGATACCATTACCGGCACCCGTGATGGAGTTGGCACCGCTCGAAATCGACGTGTTCGACATGATGACGCCATCGATCACGAACAACGGCTGGCCGTTGCCGAGGATCGACGTGACGCCGCGGATCTGGATCTGGCCACCGCCGCCCGGGGCGCCGGAGTTCAGGTTGATGCGTGCGCCGACGACCTTGCCCTGCAACGCCTGATCGAGCGAGTTGGACGGCACGGCCGCGAGTGCCTCGCCACCGACCGAGACCACGGCCGTCGCGGCATTCTTGCGTTCGAGCGTGCCCTGCTGCCCCGTGACGACGATGCCTTCGAGCTGCAGCACGTCCTTCTTGAGCGTGACATCGACGCTGGCGCCGCCAGCGGGCACCAGCACTGTCTTCAGCGTGTAGCCGATACGACGGACACGCAGCGACACCGCACCATTCGGCACGAGGAGCGAGAACGTGCCCTGTTCGTTGGTGTAGGCACCAGTGGTGGTGCCGACGAGCTGCACACTGACATTGCTGAGCGGCGATCCGCTCCCTTCCTCAGTGACCTTGCCGCTGATACGCCGTTGCGCGATCAGCTCGCCTGCCGCCAGCGCTAATAGCGCCAGTGCGGTGGCTCCCCGACGGATGAGACCCACAGAACCCCCTTCCAATTGTGATGTACGGAACAACCGCCGCATTTAACACCAGCAACCGGACGGTCACATCTCGGCAAATGCAGCGATGTTGTATTTGGTCGATGCATGTTCCCCTGTCAACGAAACTGTGACAATCAATAGGTGAAATCTCAGTCATTTGAGTAGAAATTCTGGCATCGGCTTGCCCTGATCCACGATATATCGATCAGCATCGAAGACGTGCGACTCATGACTTGACAGCGCGCTGTCAGTGGTGGTGACCGGGCTCTCGTCAGCGCGGGATCATGACCGAATACGCCGAGCTCGACACTCACCCACGCAGGACGATCTGGCAGAGCAACGTCGCCGGCTGTGGCTCGCGTGTCGCGTACGCCTGGATGCGATCGACACTGATCGGACCGCGCACGCGGAAACGACGCGCGCGTTGCCACGTGGCGTCGGTCATCGTGCGAAAGAAGTGCACCGTGCAATGGGGCGTGAACGCGAACTTCGGCGACGCGAACGGCAACCCGCAGGTCGCGATGCGATCGTGCAGCCAGCGCACCGGCCCATGCACCGGCAGCGGCAGCATGATGATGTTCGTGACCGGAAAACGCTCGGGCGCACCGAAGACGAAATCGAGCGGGGCCACCGCAGCGCCGACAGTAGTCAGTGCAGTCGTGAGTACGTCCACCGGCGTGTCGAGCGGCAACACGCCGGTCCCGCTCGATCCCGCGAGCGTCACGTGCGGCCGGAACAGGTTCGCAAATTTCGGATCGAGCTCGCGCTGCAACTCGGCGATGCGGTCCGCTTCCGCGCCGAACAGATCGGCGACGATGAAGATGCCGTCAGCCATGCCGGCGACTCACACCGACCCGGACGGCGACACGAATACCGACAGGCGCAGCGACGTCTGCATCCTCACGCACGCCGATATTCACTGGCGGAGCAACGCGCGATCGATGCGACTCTGCGGATGCGCATCGTGCCAGCGCCGCACCACCAGCGCGCCCAGCACGCCGAGCGCTGCGCCCGACACCACGTCGGACATCCAGTGTTTCCGATCACGCACACGACTCGCGGCCGTCAGCGTGGCGAGCGCGTACACGCTGGGCGGCCCGACTGTCTGCCAGCCATGTGTCCCCTGCCGCCGCCATTCCGCCGCCAGCGTCACCGCCACGGCAGCTGCAAGCGCCGCGTGTCCTGACGCAAAGCTGCGCGTGCTGTCGGAATGAAAGCCGCCGAACAGATCCCAGTGCGTGGGACTGTGATCGGCGCTGGCGAATGGTCGCGTGCGACCGGCGAGCAGCTTGATCAGCGTCACGGTCGCACCGCTGACGAGCAGCGCCTCCGTCGTGCGCAGACCCGACACCGCCGTCCCCGAGTCACCGCGGGCCCGGCCAAGCAACCAGAGCGCGGGACCGACCGCCGGTGCGACGATGACGCCTGACTTGTCGCCGATGCTGGACAGCACATCGAGCGTCGCGTCGCCTTGGACGCCGGGATGCCGCGCCCACGCATCACCTCGACGATCGGCGGTGGCGACCAGCAGCGCCGCCGCCGTGAGGCCGCCGAGTTTCCAGGCATCGGCGTGAAGCACGCCGAGCCTGGCGTACTGGTTGGTGGAAGATGCGCGTGGCGCGCGCATGGACGACGCACCGATCGTCGCGTGCGACTGCACGGGCCCCTGTGGCATCACCACCGTCGCCGACGCGGACAGCGCAACGATGCACCGCGTGATCATGGCGCCGTGCCACATCGATCTCACGGTGCGCGTGACGATCACTCGGCGCGCTTCCCCGCGCCGTTCTTCGCACCCTTCTTTGCGCGGTCCTTCACCGACTTGCGATCCTTCTTGTCGCGCTTGTCTTTCTTCGCCTTCGTTTTCTTCTTCACTGGTTTCGCCGGCGCCATGATCGTGCCGCGGCACTTCGGCGATCCGCAGCGACAGACATACAGCTTCTCGTCCGCGTCCGTGTGCTCCGCGGTGCGCTCGTAGGCGTAGTCGTACGACAGTTCGGTGCCGGCGCCGATGTGCTTCAGCGCAGAGATGAAGACACGCCCATCCTCTTCCTCGATCGCCTCACAGTTCGGATCGCAGGAATGATTGATGTACTTCGCCGGCCAGTCGATCGGTCCTGCGTCCAGCACTCGCGTGCCATCACCGATCGAGAAGAGGAACGTGTGATGGCGTCCCATCTCATCATCGGGATACCGGATGTCCGACTCTGCCTCGTCGATGCACTCACCGAGGTACTCGATGATGCGGGCACCTTTCGATATCCGTCGGGTCGCGAACGCGCCCTTTCCCTGAATCTTCGAGGTGCGGATGGCGAACGCGAGCTTGCGTGTTCCGGCGAAATGAGCCACGGATCGAGTCGAATGAACTGGTGATGTGACAGCAGCGAAGCAGGAGAATAGTCGCCAGCGCCAGTCTCGCGTATCGGCATCGTCGCGTCATGACTGTCGCAGACTCCGCTCGTCATGAAGGAATACGGCAGGGATCTTTGCGAGGAGCCGTTATAGTTCGGCGTGACCCGGCTCGCAGTGGCGCCGGGTTCGTCAGCGCGACGATGCGCCTCCGGAGTGTTTCATGCGTGTGTTTGCGGTCGATCCCACCAATCCCGATCCCGAGACGATTGCCGACGCGGCGGCGCGTCTGCGCGTTGGCGAACTGGTGGCGTTTCCAACCGAGACAGTTTACGGCCTCGGTGCGAATGCGCTGGACGCGGCAGCCGTCGAGCGCATATACGCCGCCAAGGGACGACCATCATACAACCCCGTGATCGTGCACGTGCCACATACCGACGCGGCACGACGCGTGGTGACGTCGTGGCCCCAATCGGCCGCGAAACTCGCGGCGGCGTTCTGGCCCGGACCACTCACGCTGGTGCTCCCGAAATCGTCGGACATTCCCGATGCGGTGTCGGCCGGGCTTCCGCTGATCGGTGTACGTGTGCCGGCGCATCCGATCGCACTCGCGCTGTTGCGCGCGGCACGTGTGCCGGTGGCCGCACCGAGTGCGAACAAGAGCAATCAGCTGTCACCGACGATGGCGGAACATGTCGTACGCGGGTTGGCGGATGTGGATGGCGTGATCCTCGATGGTGGCCCGTGCGCCGTGGGCATCGAAAGCACGGTGATCGACCTGAGTGGTGACGTGCCGATGCTGTTGCGGCCTGGCGGTGTGTCGATTGCCGCGCTGGAATCGGTGCTTGGCGTGCGCCTGCAGCGTGCCGCGAGCATTGGCCTTGCCGACGCCGCGCGACGCTCGCCCGGGGCACTGGATCGCCACTACGCGCCACGCGCCCGGGTGCGCATGGTGGCGGCCGGCGATGCGGTGGCGCTGGCGACGACCATCGACGCCCTGCGATCCGACGGCGTGCGAATCGGCCTGCTGGCGTATTCCGACTTCGATCTGCCATTCGGCGAGGACGTCGTGGTGCGCATGCTGCCGACGCGCGCCGAGTCCTATGCGAGCGCACTGTTTGCGGCGCTGCATGAGCTGGATGATGCCGGCGTGTCGGCGATCGTCGTCGAAACGGTACCGGACATCCCCATCTGGGATGCGGTCCGCGACCGGTTGAAGCGCGCCGCGGGCTGAGCCCCCGGTTCCGGCCTCCGTTGGCGGCAGGCGCTGCCTTAGTTTGCACCGCATGCTGCCCATCAATCTTTCAGGCAAGCGCGCGCTGGTGGCGGGCGTCGCGGACGACAACGGTTTCGGCTTCGCCATCGCGAAGGCCCTGGCGACGGCGGGTGCGTCGGTGTGTGTGGCGACGTGGCCGCCCGCGCTCAACATCTTCCTCAACCTGATCGAGCGCGGCAAGATCGACGATTCGCGGCGCCTGGCCGACGGGTCGCTGCTGACGTTCGAACGCATCTATCCCCTCGACGCGGTCTATGACACGCTCGAGTCGGCGCCCGAGGAGATTCGCGAGAACAAGCGCTACAAGGAACTCGGCGACTTCAGCATCTCGGGACTCGTCAAGCGGTTCACCGACGACTTCGGCGCGCAGCCACTGGACATCGTCGTGCATTCGCTGGCCAACGGTCCGGAAGTGAAGAAGCCGCTGCTGGAGGTGTCACGGAACGGCTACCTCGCGGCCATCAGTGCCAGCGCCTACTCGATGGTCAGCCTGGTGCAGCACTTCGGGCCGATCATGCGTCCCGGCGGCTCGTTCAACTCGCTGACCTACATGGCCAGTGAGCGCGCGATTCCGGGGTACGGCGGCGGGATGTCGAGTGCCAAGGCCGCCCTCGAGTCGGACACGCGCCTGCTGGCGTTCGAAGCGGGCCGGAAGTGGGGCGTGCGCGTGAACACGATCTCGGCGGGGCCGCTGGCGTCACGCGCCGCGAGTGCCATCGGCATCATCGAGAAGATGGTGGCGTATTGCGCCGAAAACTCCCCGCTGCCCGATGCACTGGACGCGATCGACGTCGGACACACCGCGGCCTTCCTGGCGAGCGATCTGGCGAAAGGCATCACCGCCACGACGGTGTATGTGGACAAGGGGTATCACTCGATGGGGATGGGCGCGAACGTGACCTCGCTCTGAAGCCAGCGGAACACGCCCGACCGCTGCCGCGTCCACCCAGAAACACTCGGCGCGCCAACACTCGCGCACGCTGGGTCGTACGGTTCAATTCCGCCGGTTCGTACGCGCTTCTTCCTCCGCAGCCCTCGTTTCATGACCCGTTTTCCGTTCATCGCCGCACGCGGCGCCGTTGTCATGGCGCTGGTGGGCCTCGCCGGCTGCTCGTCGCAGAAGCCGACCACCTCGCCTACGCTGGCCCCGAGCACGCGTCCTGCCGCCGCGACCGGCACTCCTGGCCCGACGCCGAGCGCCCCGACGACCGCTACGCCGAACGGTGGTACGCCGACCGCCGGTGCCGGTGGCAATGCCGGTGCAGGCGAACCTGCGCCACGACCGTACACGAGTGTCATCACGCCGCGCGCCCGCACGCGCAAAGGGTTGTTCAGCACCCACGTGCAGGGCAGCCGGCTCTACTTCGAGATTCCGTCGAAGGAACTCGGCAAGGACATGATGCTGGTCGCGAGCCTCAAGGGCACTCCGGCCGGCATCGGCATTCGCGGCACACTCGGCAACAATGCGCTGCTGCGCTTCGAGCGGAAGGACAATCGCGTGCTCGTGCGCGCGGTGAACTACCGCAACGTGTCGAGTGACACGGCGAACCGCATCAACCGCGCGATGCCGATCATTCAGTACTACCCGATCATCGCGGCGTTCAACGTGGAAGCCTACGGCCAGGACAGCGCGGCCGTGATCGATGTCACGCGCATGTTCACGGGCGGCGTGCAGGAACTGACGGCACTCGGCCAGCGTGTGGCCGTGGATCCGACGCGCTCGTTCATCGAACGGGCCGTCGCCTTCACGAACAACGTCGAAGTCGAAGCCTCGCAGACATTCACCGTGCAGGCCGCCGCCGGCCCCGCGGTGCCAGCAGGATTCGGCGGCGCACCACCGGCCGGCGCGACCACGGAGCTCTATCACTTCTCGATCGTGAAGCTGCCGGAAGATCCGATGCAGCCGCGCTTCTGGGACGAACGCGTGATCTGGTTCCGCAGCGCTGCGCAGGACTTCGGCTCCTCACAGCAGCGGGTGCCGGATCGGGTGTTCATCAACCGCTGGCGCCTGGTGAAGAAGGATCCGAACGCTGCCCTCAGTGAGCCGGTCAAGCCGATCACCTATTACGTCGATCCGGCGACGCCGCTCTGGCTGCAGCCGTGGGTCAAGAAGGGCATCGAGGAATGGCAGCCGGCATTCGAACAGGCGGGATTCAAGAACGCGATCGTGGCGAAGGATGCGCCGAGCGAACCCGAATTCAGCGGTGAGGATGCGAGCGTCTCGATGGTGCGCTGGTTGCCGACGCCAGTGCAGAACGCCGTCGGTCCGAGCACCGTCGATCCGCGCACCGGCGAGATTCTCGACGCCGACGTGCAGATGTACCACAACATCATGTCGCTGCAGCGCACCTGGTACTTCACGCAGGTCGGTCATCTCGATCCGCGCGCGCAGTCGCTGCAGTTCCCCGACACGCTGATGGGCCGCCTGATCCAGTTCGTCGTGGCGCACGAAGTCGGTCATACGCTCGGCTTTCCGCACAACATGAAGGCGAGCTCGATGTATCCGCTGGACAGCATCCGCAACGCGAGCTTCGTGCGCCGCATGGGGCACAGCCCGAGCATCATGGACTACGCCCGCTTCAACTACGTGGCGCAGCCGGAAGACAACATCGCGCTCGCCGACCTGACGCCGCGTGTCGGCACGTATGACACGTTCGCGGTGAAGTGGGGCTACTCACCGATCCCCGGTGCGAAGACGCCGGAGGCGGAGAAGCCGACACTCGATGCGTGGGCCCGCATGCAGGACACGATTCCCTGGTTCCGCAGCGCCGACGATCGCGGCATCCAGGGCGCCGATCCGGGGGAAGTGAACGAAGCCGTCGGTGACGCCGACGCGGTGCGCGCCACGGAATACGGTATCCGCAACCTCAAGCGCCTGGCGCCGATGGTGGAGCGCATCGGCGAGTCGATCCCGGGCGAGGATTTCAGCGATGTCGCCGACGTGTACAACGGCATCGTCGGGCAGTGGCGCACGGAGCTGGGCCACGTCACACGCATCATCGGTGGCGTGAATCGCCAGACGAAGGCCACCAGTCAGAAGGGCGACGTGTACGTGCCGGTGAGCGGCGCGCGTCAGCGGACGGCGATGAAGTTCCTGCTCGACAACGCCTTCGAAACGCCGAACTGGCTGCTCGATCCGGGCGTGCTGCGCAAGATCGAACCGTCGGGCAGCATCGATCGCATCGGCAATGCGCAGGCAGGGGTGCTGTCCGGATTGGTCAGCAACGACCGCATGGTGCGCATGATCGAGCTCGATGCACTGCCGATGACCGGTGATCGCTACACGCTGCCGACGATGCTGACGGATCTGCGTCGCGGGTTGTGGAGTGAGATCTACGCCGGCAAGACCGTCGATGCGTACCGTCGTCGCCTGCAGCGTGTGTATCTCGAGGCGATGGCGGCCAAGATCAATCCACCGGCACCGAATCCGGCACTGGCGGCCTTCGGGCTGGCGGGTCCGAGCACGCGTTCACTCGCGGATTTCCGCGGGCTGTTGCGCGCCGAAATGACGGACCTGTCGCGCGAACTGACGACGGCGATGGCCCGGACGAGTGATCGTGCCACGCGTGCACATCTCGAGGACGCGCGCGACCAGATCCGGAAGATGCTGGACCCGAAGTAACTGAAGGACGCGAGTGACCCCGAAACGCTGGCTCCTCACCATCCTGTCGTTCGCGGCCGCTCTCGGCGCGTCGGCGTGGGTGGTGTGGTCCAGCTGGCCGGCAGGACATGGCCGTCTGACGTTGCCCCTGATCGCGCACCTCGTGGCGCTGTCGGGGGCGATTGGCGAAGTGGTGTTGCGCGCGTTCAAGCTCACGTGGAGTGCGAAGGCGCTCGACATTCCCCTCACACTCGGCACCGCGTTCCGGGTGTGCCTGGGTGGCGATTTCGGCGCGTCGGTCACGCCGTCGCGATCGGGTGCGGAGCCGGCGCGTTTCCTGATCATGGCCGAAGCGCGGACACCGCTCGGCGGCATCGTGATGGTGTTGTGGGCAGAGATCGTGCTCGAGGTGTTGTCGCTGGCCACGGTGGCACTGCTGATCGCTCTGTTCTTCCCCGGCAACGATCGGGCCGTGACGATCGTGCTCGGCGTCATTGCGAGTTACGCCATGACGGTGCTGGCGGTGTCGCTGGTCGGGCTGGCGCTGTCGCGGAGGAATGCGAATGGCCCACCGCCGACGTGGGCCGCGCGCGTCGGCTTGAACGCTGGCCGCTGGCGCACCATCCAGAAGGCGCTGCGGCAGCTGCGCACGAGCGTCGCGGCCCTCCGTCATGCGAAGCTGGTGCCGCTGTTCGGATCGTTCCTCGCCTCGGCGCTGCACGTGATCTCCCGGCTCTGCATCCTGCCAGGCCTGGTCCTGTTCGTGGCGCCGAACACCCCGGTGGCACCGCTCGTGGCCTGGCCGTTGGCGATGCAATACGGCGCGGCGGTGGTGCCGGCGCCGGGTGGCGGCGGCGCGGTGGAGCTGGTGTTCAAGCAGACGCTGGGGAACGTGATCCCCGCCGAGATCTTCGGCGCATCGCTCGTATGGTGGCGCTTCTATACCATCTACCTGTACATCATCGTGGGCGCGCTGGTGGCCGGCGGCACGGTGATGCGCGCGTTGCGGCCGAAGGACACCAAGGCTGCGGATGTGCCGGATGACGATGATGCGCCAAGTCCGCCCCCGTTCTCCATCACGGACTGACCTGCGTGACGATTCCCGCGTTTTCAGCCGCATGGGCCGATGCCCTGCTGCTCGTCGTCAATGGCGACAGTGTGTATCGCACCGTTGCCAGTGGCTGGACGAATCCGGTGGCATTGGTGGTGGAGCCCGGAGACGGAATGGAAGACGGCGCCGCGGTGCAGGCCGACCTCGATGCCGGCACCTGTCGCAGTGCTGCCGCATTGTCGCCCGTCGATGTCACGGCGCCGTTCGTGCTCGCGGCCGATCTTGCGACATGGAAGGAGATCGTGCGTGGCACGAGTGATCCGATCATGGCGGTCGCGCGCGGCAAGGTGAAACTCCTGCGCGGCTCGATGAGCACGCTCATGCTCCATGCCAGGGCCGCCAAGGCGCTGGTCGCGTGTGCTCAGCAGATCGATACGCTGTGGCCGTGAACGGCGGGTCTCGCACAGACCCACCGGGGCACAGAGAGTTCCGTGATCATCGAACACTGTTCACGCGGGGCTCGCGAAGGACGCGGGGAAAAACAATGCTGTTGGAACTGCGTTCGCGACACGCTGTTCCACAACAATTCAGTTGCCCTTCCCCGCGTCCATCGCGGTCCCCGCGTTAAAAGTGTTTTCACGACTGCCGTGGAACTCTCTGTGGCTCCGCGACTCTGTGCGAGCCATGCAGTTGCCCTTTTTCGAGAAGATCGTGCCACACGACACCCTGCCGAATCTCGCTGAGCTCGACGCCGCATCCGCGCTGATCGCGCAATCGTTCGCCCCGACGCCGCAGATCCGCTGGCCGCTGCTCGAGGCACGACTCGGCACACGCTGCTGGGTGAAACACGAGAACCACACGCCCGTCGGCGCGTTCAAGGTGCGCGGCGGCTTGGTGTACTTCGACTGGCTGCGACGCATGCATCCCGAGGTCGTCGGCGTCGTGACGGCGACACGCGGCAATCATGGACAATCGATCGGCTACGCGGCGCAACGCATCGGGGTACGGACCTGTGTGGCGGTGCCGCACGGCAACAGCGTCGAGAAGAACGCTGCAATGCGTGCGCTCGGTGCGGAGCTGATCGAGGGCGGTGATGACTTCCAGGAGAGTGTCGAACTCGCCGATCGCATCGCGGAGGAGCGCGGCTGGCATCGTGTGCCAAGTTTTCACCGGCACCTGGTGGCCGGCGTCGGGACGTATGCGATGGAGCTGCTGCGCGCCGCACCGGATGTGAAAACCTTGTACGTGCCGATCGGTCTCGGCTCGGGCGCCTGCGGTGTCATCGCCGCCAAGGCCGCACTCGGCCACAGCTGTGACGTGGTGGGCATCGTCTCGACCGAGGCGCCGGCGTACGCGCGTTCCCTCGAACTCGGCGCCCCCGTGTCGATGCCGGCCAACACGCGCATTGCCGACGGGATGGCATGTCGCACACCGGTACCTGCCTCGCTCGACGTGCTGAAGGCGGGGCTGTCACGCGTGGTGCTGGTCAGCGACGACGAAGTCGAGGCAGCCATGCGCCATCTGTTTTCCGACACGCACAATGCCGCTGAAGGTGCCGGTGCGGCTGCGCTGGCCGCCGCATTGCAGGAGCGCGGGACACTGGCCGACGAAATCGCGGTGATTCTGTGCGGCGGCAATGTCGATCGACCGGTGTTTGCTCGCGTGCTCTCCACGGATTGAAGACGTCACGTCAGCGACGGCGATGACGGCGCGTCCAGCCGCCTGAGCCTGCTGCCGACACTCGGGAGGGTGATGTGCCGCCGAACGAACCCCGTTCTGCGGCGTCCCTGTCCGTGAGGGTGTGTCGGCCCCGTGATGTTCCGCTCACTGCACGCGCGCTCCTGGATGGCCGTCGTCACGTCGCTGCTGTCCGGCGGCGTGGCGCTGGTGATCGGTGCGCGACACCTCCTGCAGCTGCATGCCGTTTCGTCCGCAGACGATCCATCGTTCGTCCGGGCGGTGTGGATGACGATGGTGTGCGTCGTGCTGGTGGCGAACGTCGGTGGACTGGCGGTCGTGCTGTTCACCACACAACGCGTGCGTGCGCAGCTCGACACGATGCGACATCGCGTGTTGTCACTGGCGCAGCTTCCGACCACGCCTTACGCGACGTCAGGTGGCCACGTGTCACCGGCCGACGAATTCGCCGATGTGGAGCACGCGATCGAGGTCGCGCGCGAAGAATTGCATCTTGCCCACTCGCGGATGCGGATGGAGTCGGATCGCAACCGCGCGATCATCGAGACGGTGTTCGCGAGTGTCTTCGCGGTCGATGGCGGTGGCAGGATCCTCAGTGCCAACCCCGCCGCGGTGCGTCTGTTCGCGCTGCCATCAGGAACACTCGAGGGCGTGGTGCTCTCCGACCTGCTCGCCGCCGATTCGCTGCGCATGGCGGTGGACGACGTCGGCTCCGTGACCTTCACCGGCGCCGAACACGAGCGTCGCTTCACGACCCGCATCCGCCTGTTCGGCCGACGGTCATTCCCCGCCGAAGTCGCCGTCACGCCGCTGGCGCTCGATGGGCAGCGTGCGTGGGCGGTCTTCGTGCATGACCTCACGGAAAAGGAGCAGGTGGAAACTGCGCTGGCGGATGCACGCCTTGCCGCCGACGCCGCCAACCGCGCAAAAACGGCGTTCCTGGCGCGCATGAGCCACGAGTTGCGCACACCGCTCAACTCGATGATCGGCTTCACGAAGATCGTGCGACGAAGCCGGAGTTCACAACTCAGCGACCGTGATCGCCACTACCTGGATCGCGTGCAGGTCGGTAGTGAACACCTGCTGGTGTTGGTGAGCGACATCCTCGACCTGTCGCACATCGAATCGGGCACCATCGCGCTGCAGCTCGAGAGCATCGACGTCTCACCGATCGTGCAGGACATCCTCGCCCGGCACGAGGAGCTGGTCGCCGACCGCCCGATGGTGCTGGAGGTCGCGTTGCCCGAGGTGGCGGCGCTGGCCACGGTGGATGCGACGCGCCTGCGCCAGGTGCTCACGAACCTGATCGGCAATGCCGTCAAGTTCACCGCGCGCGGCAGTGTGCAGGTGTCGGTGCAGCTCAATCACGAGACAGGCCGTGCCAGCGCCGTCGTCGTGCGCGATACCGGCATCGGCATTCCACTCGACCGTCAGGCACACATCTTCGAATCGTTCGAGCAGGGCGGTCAAGAGATGAGTCATCGCTATGGCGGCACGGGGCTGGGCCTCGCACTGTCGCGCCGCATCGCACAACAGATGGGCTGCATGCTGAGCGTTGAGAGCATACCGGGTGCCGGCAGCACGTTCACGCTCGCCTTCGGGCAGGTGGATGTCGTTCCGGCGTCCGTGTCGCGCGTCTTCCGGAGTGACGCCGCCTGATCTCGCTGGCGACGCGCGGGTACGTCGCCGTATCGTGAGGGGTGCCGATCCTCGAAACGATTCAGCCCGTGCAGGCCGCGCCGACATCGAGGCTCGTACTCCGCGCCGATGAACGTCGCACGCTCAACGCGGCGGTGCAGCGCATCGTGATCGACGCGCCACCCGATCTGCTCGCGCGCATCGAATCGCGGATCGCGACACTGGCCCCGCACAAGATCGAGGAAGTCATTTCAGGGCTGCGCCTCTTCGGCAGCGCCGCCGCGGCGTTCGTGAGTGTCCGACGGCTGACGCCATTTCACGCCCTCGCGACGGCTGACCAGGATCGGATGCTCACCGCGTGGGGCGAGAGCGCGCTGCCGCAGGCGCGCACGTTGTTCCAGTTGGTGCGTCGACTGACACTTGCGACGCACTACGCCGACGCGCGAACACACGCGGCGATCGGATATCGCGGACCCTTGCACCCGCGCGACGTGGCCGTGGCGTGGGAAGGACCC
Organism: Gemmatimonadaceae bacterium; assembly: GCA_014379355.1. Classification (GTDB taxonomy): domain Bacteria; phylum Gemmatimonadota; class Gemmatimonadetes; order Gemmatimonadales; family Gemmatimonadaceae; genus JACMLX01. The sequence goes on along the minus strand of JACMLX010000127.1, from coordinate 145 downwards.
GCACTACTCGACGGCACGATCGACGCGGATGAGCGCGGACCGGTGGCGCGCACCACAACCGAGTGGACACGCCATCCCGCACCGCGGCCGCTGCCGGACGGCGTGGTCACCGCGGCGACGTTTCGCGTCGCGTCGGTGATCACGG
>JACMLX010000126.1 GCA_014379355.1 Gemmatimonadaceae bacterium | reverse complement strand
TCATCATGCCCGATGTGGCGACCGGCGTGCCGCCGACCACGGGCGCGCGTATGGCGCAATTGCTCAACGAGATAGAAACGGCAGATCGCGCCGGTGTGGACGTCTTCGGCATCGGTGAGCACCATCGGGAAGACTTCGCCGACGCATCACCCGCTGTCATCCTCGCAGCGGCGGCCGGCAGGACGGATCGCATCCGGCTGACGAGCGCGGTGTCCGTCTTGAGCGCGAGTGACCCAGTGCGCTTGTTTCAGGATTTTGCCACGCTCGATCTCGTATCAGCCGGCAGAGCGGAGATTATTGTCGGCCGCGGCTCGTTCACGGAGGCTCATGCACTGTTCGGGATACCCCTCGAGAACTATGACGACGTCTTCGCTGAAAAGCTCGAGCTGCTCCTTGCGTTGCGCGAGGATGTCCGACCGCACTGGCGAGGCCGCTTCCGCGCTCCGTTGAGCGGGCAAGGGGTCTTCCCACGGCCAATGCAGGACCGGCTGCCGATCTGGCTAGGCGTTGGGGGAACGCGGCAGTCGTTCGTGCGGGCCGGGACGCTCGGGCTCCCCTTGATGGTTGCGATCATCGGCGGGAGCCACGCTCGATTCCGGCAGCTCGTTGATCTGTACCGGGAGGCGGGGAAGCGTGCCGGCCATGAACCGGGGAGGTTGAAGGTGGGGCTGCACACCTTCGGTTTCGTCGGCGAGACTGACGAGGAGGCACTGGAAAGTCTCTGGCCAGGCTGGGCCTTCATGTCCGCTCAAATGGCACGGGAGCGCGGCGGCCCGCCTGCAACCCGGCAACGCTTCTTGCATGAAGCAGGCCCTTCCGGTGGTCTCATCGTTGGCGGTCCGGAAACCGTCATTGCACGTGCGCACGCAGCCTCCGAGGCGCTTGGCGGACTTGACCGGATCACCTTCCAGATGAGCATGGCAGCGAACGATCCGAAGGCGCAGCTAAACGCGATTGATCTGCTGGGTCGTAGAGTGGCGCCGCATCTGCGCGGTGAATGATTGCCCCGATTACGGCGTTTCCTGACCGTGTCACGTCCTGATTAGCGCCTACACGTCACATGCACGTTTTGAGACGTGGGAAGCGGGCGTCAGATCTATGGATGTGTTTCGCGCCGCTCGAGGCCATCGCCTTCGAGTGTACCGTCGGCTTTCTCGCGCCGTTGATGAAGGCCTACGGCGCCACGCAGGCGCGGGTCGTACGAGGGCTCACAGCGCCACGAGGCGAGATCGATGTGCACGACTTCCCCTTGGCGCCCGCAGGACAGCTGGCAATGGGGCAGGCCCGCGCCGTCGCCGCCTCGCTGCGGCCAGCAGACGACCGCACGCTGTGGGACTGGAACAAGCCGCTGCTCGACCCGCTCTGCATCAAGGGTGAGGGCAGCGGAGTGACCCCCATCGCCTGAGCACCAAGTGGGTCACCGCAAGCGGCAGTGGAAGATCACCAACGCGCTCACCAATCGACGGATCAATCTCGACGAGACCGACGACGGCCTGTGGGCCCCCTACTTCCGCACGGTCCTGCTGGCCACGTTCGACGAACGCGATTGCATCATCCATCTCTGATCCGCGTGCACAGCATGCTGCCGGATCAAAGTGTCAATCATACTCCCGTTCACCGAGGCCAAATCTCAGCGACGAGGCCCGATACCGAGCGCCGGCGCGCCGGCTCAGATAGCCACGAGAAGGAATTCGCGGTTGCGCCATTCCAATCCAGCGAGACCGCCGACGAGCACGCTCTCCGCGAGCAGATGGGTGAGACCGAACGTCGATGCGGTCGCAGCCACCATGATTGCGGCAAGAGCGCAGCTTCCGGCCCACAACGCATTCGCCATCACCAAGCACACGATGAGCGCTCGCGGTCTGACGCGTCGACGTGCGAGGGCGAACGAAAACGTCCCGTAAACCACGTTGGCGACGCCCATGACCACGAGGAGGTCGACCGGCAACGCGTAGAGGCGGCTCAACCATCCGGAGAACGCCAACATGAGCGTGCCGCCAAAGAGGCCAGCACTGCAGTCGATCCAAAGCAGCGACCGGAGAACACGCACGCTTGAGACGCTCCGCGAGTACGAACGGTGGGGTCGACGTAGAAGGTATGCCTGGGCTGCCCCCCAGAATTCGCAAGGGTCAGCTCAAGAGTGCTACCCGCAAGAACCAGAACCACCGGCGACATACGACCGTGTCGCCAGATGCACAGGACCAACCCATGTCATCTGCAGGCTCTCGGACCGCGCTGCCTCAGTAGTTCGGACTGAGGTCACCGCACACCGACGACGGAAGCCACGAACAGACGCGACACGGCCGCATCATGACGTGTTTTCGGGGACCCGCACGACGCACTCGACCCGCGCACCAATGTTCCACAACGGGCGTGTCAGCGGCGCGCGCCATCAGAAGAATTCGTCGAGCGCGAGATGAAAGCGGAGCTTTGTTTCGTCCACCGCGTCGACCCCGTACTGCGTGAATAGGCGGGATTGCAGCGCCTCCCCGAATTCGCCGAGGCAGTCAGACAGAATGGCGAGATCCTGATACCGATCAGCCACGCCCACGCGGCCGGCATCGAGACAGCAGACGACCTCGAAACCACCGGCGGCCCCACGATCCGCCAACAGCACGTTGTCGAGTGAGAAGTCGCCGTGCGTCACCACCTGATCGACGTCCAGTGGGAGCAGCGCCACCATTGCGTTCCAGACCTCGTGCGCCGTCCAGCCATCATGCTGCGCACCGAAATCGTCCTCATCGACCACACCGGCCTCGAGGCGCTCGCGCGCGTGGACGAGTCGGCGATGATGATCGGTGATGAAGGGACAGGTCTCCACTGGGATTGCGTGCACGCGCCGGAGGAATGCGACGAGGGCGTCGACCACCGCACGTTGCACGTTTGGGGTGTCAGTGGATGCTTCGAGCACCTCATAAGCCGTCCGTCCCGGCAGGGCATCCATCAGCAGCCATGTCTCCTCATCGTGCGCGTGGGTGACGGGTCGCGAGAGCTGCAGGGTCCCATCGTCCTGTCCGCTCGCGACCACCAGTGTGCGCCCGGCACCTGCCGCCCTGTCGGACTCGGTCGATGCGATCACCAGCCGGACCGGTGGGACCGGCACGTGCCGTCCGAGCCACCGCAGCCGGAGCGCCTCATCGAAGACTTCCTCCGCCACCCGACCGGTGCCGTGTTTCAGGTACAGATCGCCCGGCGATGATACTCCGCTGCCGTCGGCGCTCGCCCCCTGCCGCGAGAGGCGGTACGTGGCCGCCCCCGCTTCACCGACAAGGTTTCGTGACCAGCGACACCCCGCGACCCATGGGGCCAGGCTCGCCGGGACGTCGACCGGTGGGATCGGCTGTTCGCGCGCATCATCGGCGTTCACGGCTCTGATCTAGCGAGGCACGAAGAATCGGGGCGGCGCCATCTCGATGCGGTCCACGGGAGTGCCCCCGCGCAGAAAGGTCACCACCGCCTCTGCCACCCGCGGATCGGCCTCGAAGATATTGTGGCCGCCGTTCTCCACGGTGAGTGCGCGGCCACGGCTGAACCCCGCGCGGACCTCTGCGGCCTCTGTCGGTGACGTGCGTCCATCGAGCGTGCCCGAAATGAACAGCGTCGGCACCGACGACCGCAGCGGCGCGCGAAAGCCGGTGCCCAGATCGATGGAGGGTCGGATGCCCGCGAGATGAGGCATCGGGAAGTTCAGCGCGTCACCCAAGAGCCCGCGCTCGGCCTCACGTGCCACGCGCACCAGGCGCGCGCCGTCGATCCCCGAGGCGACGTCCATCAGTTCCGGCATGCCGAAGAAGGTCGACATGCCGCTGAGCGCACCAATCAGCGGCCCGGCGACCATCTCGAAGCGACCGGCATCCAGCGCCGCATAGAGCGCCGGTACGCGCGCGATCCCGACAGGGTCCGCGATCATGCTGCCGATGAGCATCTGAAGTGGGAAGGCGCCGATGGGCACCGTGATCGGGGCCGACGCAGCAGGTGGCGTGGCCGTGACACGTTGCGGTGCCGAATCGAGTCGGGCGTGGATGCGGCGCATGGTGGCCGCGATGTCACCGTACGCAGCGCGCGCCGTCGTGTCCGCATCGATGAGCCGTTGCACCCGAACAAACAGGCTGTCCGTCAACGCGGGGCGCTTGACGGTCTGCTCCAACCCTTCGATGCCGGCAAACACGGCGCGACTGACGGACGCGCCATGGTACTTGAGCACCGCGAGCCCAAGGTGCGAGCCATAGCTGATGCCCCACAGCGCGACCTGCGAGACGCCGAGTGCGCGCCGCAGGTCGTCGATGTCGTCCGCACTTTCACGCGTCGTGTACCCGTCGACGTCGACACCCGCGGCCGTCCACTGCGTGATGCAGTCCGTCAGCGCGGCCCGCGTGAAGGACACCAGCGCCGCGCGCGTCAGCGGCTGCGACAGATCCGCCGGCGTGCGTGCCGTGCACGGCGCCATGGTCGCCGATTGTCCGACGCCGCGCTGATCCAACGCGATGACGTCCCCTAACTCGCGGAGGGCCATGAACAGCGGAAACCGGGGCCCAGCCGCCGCGCGGATGCCCGATGCGCCCGGCCCGCCGGCGAGATAGACGATGGGGGCGCCCGGCGCCGCTGCGGTTGACCGAAAGCGAACGAACCGCAGCGTGATCCGCCGCGAGGACGGGTTGGCGCGCCGCTCCGGGACGATCAGCGCACCGAGCTCGGCATGGATGGTGTCTCCCTTGGGGGACAGGAACACATGGGAAGAGAATGTGACCGTTGGCGGTGGCGCAGGCTGCGCGCCGCTTGACACGGCCACGAGCATGAGCGCGCCGAGGGTCCGCAGGGTGCAGCGAGGCATGTCTGGCATGATGGAATCCTGGATGAGAGTCAGCCGTAGGGTACGACGATCACGTCCGCACACCGCGTGCGGGTTGGTGAGCGGTCGGCATGGCTCGGCGAACGGTGGTGTCGGTGTCCCTCTCTGGAGCTTTCCTCAGTTGATTCGCGCTCTGATGCTGCTGCTGCTGCTGCTCGTCGCGGCCATGCCCGTGAAAGCACAGGACGCGTCGGGACTCGAGCCCTTCGCGTTCGTCGTGCGGACCGTGCAGGTCTGCCGCACCGCCGCCACTGACCCGACCCCGCAGCGCCCATCAGCCGCGTGTCGGTCCGTCCCGACCAGCGACGTCAACCCGCAAGGCACGGCACTCTGGATGTTCGGCGAGGTCATCATCCCGTCGATGGTCGAGCGCTCGCGCGTGCCGATGGCAGTACTGATGCAAGGCATGGCGTCCACCGCGATCTACTGGGACGGACACCTCATCGGGGCGAGTGGCGTGGTCTCGACGTCCGCCGCAGGCGAAGTGCCAGGGCGCTTCGTGCACGTTGTGCCGCTGCGCGCCGATGAACTGCGTCCCGGCGTGCATCGCATCGCCGTCCATCTCAGCAGCCACCGCGGCCCGTTCCGCGTGCAGACGCCTGTGCATGTGCTGCTGATCGCGCCACTCGACGCCATCCGCGACGGCATCGGCGGCGGGACCGCGCCGACGCTGGTGGCGCTGGGAGCGCTCGTCCTCGCCAGCCTGTACTTCGCCGCGGTGGCGAGCGGCGTGGCACCGCGGGGTGACGCCGCACTCGTCGCGGCACTGATCGCATGTGCCCTCCTGCAAGGCGGCGCGGAGTTGTGGCGGGCAATGCTCCCCATCAGCTACGTGGAGCAAATCTGGCGCCTCCTCGTGATCCTGCTCGCCGCCACCGCGCTCGGCGCCTGTCTGGTGGCGTACTGCACGCGACGCTTTCAGCGCGCCAGACAGGGCCGATACCTGATCACCTACGGTGTCCTGGCGCTGCTCGCGTGGACGCTGCTCCCCGGCTTCGACGAGCGGACGTTCGTCGTGCTCGGCGTCGCGTGCATCACCGCGCTTGCCGCCATCGCACCCTCCGCGCGGCGCGGTGTCCCGGGGAGTCGCGCGATTGCCCTGGTGCTCGCCGGTTTGTGCCTCGCCGCGCCGATGACGCCGGGTCTCTTTCTCGACCGCGATGTGTTTCTCGGCGTCGCGGTGCTCGCGATGTTCCTGATGATGGACCAGGTGGCAGAGGTGCGGCGTGTGCAGCGCAGCGCTGCGGAGGCACGCCAGGCGGTCGAGCGATTGGAGCTCGAGCTGCTTCGACGGCGACTGACCCCACACTGGCTCCTCAACATGCTGAACGCGCTCACCGCGTGGATCGACGAAGAACCGACGACCGCAGTGCGGATGGTCAGCCTGCTGGGCGATGAGTTTCGCCGCTTGGCCGATCCGGTCGATGCGCCGCTGATCCCCCTGCGCGACGAACTCGCCGCCTGTCGACGACTGCTCGAGCTCATGTCGCTCCGCAGTGGACGGACGTTCACTCTCGACGACAGCGGCATCGCGCCCGCACTTCAGGTACCGCCCGGTGTGCTGCACACGCTCGTGGAGAACGCGCTGACGCACGGCTGCTATCGACGTGGCGCCACTTTCATCGTGCGGCAGGTCGACGAACTGTGCGGCCCGACCCTGGCCTTCGACGCGCCTGCGGCCGATCCGGCCGACGCACGGCGCGTACTTGCGTCGGGTCGCGAGAGCGGGAGCGATGGGTTCGGGCTGTCCTACGTCCGCGCGCGGCTGACCGCCGCATTCGGAGCTTCCGGCAGGCTCACGCATGGTCCGCGAGTGGACGGTGGGTGGCGCACGGTGCTCCGCCTCGGCGGCGCGTCGCTATGACAGTGCTGATTGTCGAAGACGATCTGCCGGCCCAGCGGCGCCTGGTGCGTCTGCTGCGGGCGCACCCCGAGTATCGCGACGCCTGCGTCGTCTGCGCCGACGACGTCACCGAGGCACGCCGCGTGCTCGCGTCAGAGGCCGTAAAGTTGGTGTTGCTCGACCTCGATCTGCATGGCGACGACGGCTTCGGCGTCCTCAGCGCCGCCAGCACTGCCGGCACGATGGTGGTGGTGGTCTCCGCCAATACCCACCGCGCGCTCCGGGCCTTCGACGTTGGCGTGGTGGACTTCGTCGCGAAACCGGTGAACGCCGCCCGCCTGATGATCGCGCTCGGGCGCGTACAGCCGGACGCGATCAGACGCCGCCCCGCAGCACTGATCGTGCGAAGCCGGCATGGTCTCGAGCGTGTCTCCGTCGAGGATGTGCTGTACATCAGTGGCGCCGACGACTACGTCGCCGTGACGCTCATGAGCGGGCGTCGGCTGTTGCACGACGAGCCCATCGCACACCTCGAGCGCCAACTCCCGTCCGACTTTCTTCGCGTGCACCGCTCACACATCGTGCGGCGCGATTCCGTGCGCCGCGTGTTGGACGGACCCGGAGGCACCCGCATCATCGAGCTGCGCAACGGGGCCCGCGTTCCGGTGAGTCGGCGTAGAGTGGCGCTCGTGCTGCGGACTTTGCTGCGCGCAATGGCACCGTAGCGGCATTCTGTCGTTCGGAGAACGCAGGCGTGCGAGACGTGACCAAGACGATGCTGGCAATTGGTCGCAGTTGCCGAACCGGAAACGTTGGCGCTCAAGTTCTAGGCGGCAACGCCGCTCACGCAAACCGACGGCACAGCGTCCGCGCGTACTCTGCAGCGGACCGCCACATAGCAGCGTTCCCCGAACGTACCGCGGCTCCGGATGCACGAGAGTGCGCCAGACCGCCTCGCTTTCGAACACGGACACGGGCAAAAGCCAGACGCTGGTGGCGAAACGGCGGAGCGCCGCACATCGTCCTCGCCTCGAGAACGTGCGCCGAGCGCGTACGTCAGGATCACTGCCACCGCGCCCGGCCGCCTGCTGAGGCGAGTACGCTCAGGGATCGGCGTCGCTGCATGGTACGGCTCCTATTGCGACTTATGTAGTGCAGTCACCGCGCTACAGCGCTTCCGACGAAGTCAGGAGGTGCAAGGGCCTGAAGCTGTGTGCGAGTGCGGCAGTCGACGTTGAAGGCGCAAAAAGCGAATGCGTTCTGGTGCCTTGACGTACCGTGCCATTCCCCATTGTTCATCGCAGCTTCCTGCGCGATTCAGTCGTTCAATACGACGGTCCCGGCGAGGCGCGCACGATACCAGCGCAATCGCACAAACGCGTTGCAGTCATTCACAGCGAACTCGCGACTCGGCGAGGACACAACCGTGGACAAAACGGCACCACAAACGGCACCGACCCCCTGAATCGTCAAGATTCAGGGGGTCGTAACCCGTTGTACCACAATGTTTTCCACCATCGGGACGACAGGATTCGAACCTGCGACCCCCTGAACCCCATTCAGGTGCGCTACCGGGCTGCGCTACGTCCCGTCCCCACCTGCGGACAGACCTCAAATCTAACCGCCACCGCCAAACGTCACAACCGGACCGAGGCCAGCGTCGCCGTCACGACGTCCGCGGCAGCTGCACCGTGAACCGCGTCCCCTCCGCCTCACTCGACGTCACGGCGATCTGGCCACCATGCGCTTCGACCAGCTGCGACGCGATGTACAACCCCAACCCCAGATGCTGCGAATCCGGCACATCGTCCGTGCCCTGCCGCAGTCGCTTGAACGGATCGAAGATCACCGCCATCTGCTCCGTCGAAATCGCGGTGCCCCCGTTGCTCACGGCCAGCCGGATCTCCGAGTCCGTGCCCCAGACGTCGGTCCAGATGGCACTCGATGGATCCGCGTAGTCCGCGGCGTTGCAGAGCAGATTGGCCAGCACCTGCTTCATGCGCTCGCCATCCGCATTGCCGGTCACATTGCCCGCGACGCGTAACTCGAAGTCGCGCGAGGGAAAGGCGCCACGCGCCTCGTCGACGGCCTCCTGCGCGAGCTGCCCAAGGTCGGTGTTCATCATCGTGATGCTGAGGCCCGATCCGATCCGCGTGCGCGTGAAGTCCAGCAGGTCGTCGACCATGCCGCTCATGCGTCGCGTGCTGCGCTGAATGCGTTGCAAGGCGGCGGTCGTCCGGTCATGATCGACCGTCGTCTCGAGCAGCGACTGCGACGTCATCATCACCGCCTGCAATGGCGACCGGAGGTCGTGCGTGAGAATCGCGATGAACATGTCCTTCGCCACGTCGAGATCCTCCGAGAACCGCGACGCCGACTCGCCGACCGAGCGATCGATGGAGGCGTTGAATCGCATCAGGTGGTCGAGATCGACGGCATCGAGCTGTCCTCTCGATTCGATCCACTTCCGCAGTACCACCGCACGCAGGGCGCGGAATTCCGCGATCATCTCCCGAAACGTGAACCCGTTCATCGCCCGATCGGCACCGTGCGTCTCTGCTGCGGACGTCGGCGCGCCGTCAGTGACGCCGATCGCACCGATGTCCGGTCCGTTGCTGCCGCGCGGCGCCGAGAGCACCGTGTCTTCGGTACCAGAACGCGAGACGTCGCGAGCGCTGTCCCGGAGAATCTGCGCGGCATGATCCCGCAGCGCGGTGCGGCTCAGGCCTGCCGCGGCTGGCTGCGTCCGTGCAAACTCGCTCCACTCGATGAGAATCGGTTCGACGTTCGCAATGATGAATTCATGTAAACGCACGGTAGGCCGGGCAGGAGGAGTCCACACGTCAAAACTGGAACTTACGTCCCGAAACCATCGTCGCGCATTCAACGACGCATGAGCTAAACCCCTCGGACGTCCTCGTCAATGCGGTCACGGTCATGCGCGCATTCACTACGTAGTTTCACGGACGGCCCCGGCCCATGACGCCCTACCCGCGCGCGGCCCGCAGCGCATTCAGGATGACCGCCACATCGATCACCTCCTGCCCGAGCGCGCCCATCGTCGGTGAGAGATAGCCGAGGGCCGCGAAGATCATCCCAACCGCCGACAGACCGAGTCCGACGCCGATGCTCTGCTTCGCGATGCGCATGGTCGACTTGCTGGCGCGAATGGCGTCTGCAACGCGCGTGATCTCGTCCACGAGCAGCACGATGTCTGACGCTTCGGCCGTGATGCCGCCGCCGTGGCCGGCGAGGGCGATCCCCACCTCCGCCGTCGACAGCGCTGGCGCGTCATTCGTCCCGTCACCGATCATGACCACCTGCTCGCCTTTCGCCTGGAACTCCTGCACGATGCTGACCTTGTCTTCCGGCAGCAGGTCACCACGCGCATCGGTGATGCCGAGTTCCCGTGCAACGGTCGTGACGTTGCTGGTGTGATCACCGCTCAGCATGACTGTGCGCGTGATGCCGAGCGCACCGAGGTCATGGAAGAACGCCGGCAGCCCATCGCGCAGCGAATCGGCAAACTCGATGGTGCCGGCCGGCGCATCGTCGATGGCGACGTACGCGCGCAGCCCGTCCCCACTGCCGTCGAGTGTGTCGAGGCGTGCGGCGGTCGTTGCCGGCAGCACCTCGCGCAGCCATGCCAGTGATCCGACTCGCACCAGCGCACCATCGACGCGTCCGGAGATGCCGCGACCTGCGACTTCGGTGACGTCAGTCGCAACAGGCAGGTTTCCGAGTTCTGTTTCGGCATGTTTCACCAGCGGTCGGGCGAGCTGGTGACCGCTTCCGACATCCACAGCACCGGCGACGCGAAGCACCTGTGCTGCATCGAAGCCGCCCAGTGGAGTCACACGTTCGACGGAGGGCTGGCCCTTGGTCAGCGTACCGGTCTTGTCGAAGACGGCGGTGGTCACGGACGCCAACGCCTCGAGCGCTCCGCCGGTGCGGATGATGATCTGCCGTCGCGCACACCGATTGATGCCGCCGATGATCGCGATCGGTGTGGCGAGAATCAGCGGACACGGTGTCGCGACCATCAGCACCGACAACACGCGATCGCTGTCGCGGGTCAGTACGTACGTCACGACGCAGATCAGCAGCGTGAGCGGCGTGAACCAGACGGCCGCCTTGTCGGCCAGGCGTTGCAGCGGTGCCTTGCTGCCCTGCGCGTTGCGCACCAGTTCCACGATGCGCAGATACTGACTTTCGCCGGCACTCGCGGTGGCCCTGACCGTCAACGGCCCATCGACGTTTGCGCTGCCGGACACGACGTGTGATCCGACCGCCACCGGCACCGCCAGCGGTTCTCCGGTGATCGCGCTCGCGTCGACATGACTGCGGCCGTCCACCACATCGCCGTCACACGGAACGAGTTCACCAGGACGCACGAGCAGCAGGTCGCCGACCTTCACCGTTTCGGCCGGCACATCGCGTATGCTGCCATCGGCGTCGCGGATGTGCGCCTGACGTGGCGCCGCCTGCTCGAGGGCTGCGACGGCAGCGCCGGCACGCCCTTCGGCATAGCGCTCGAGCGCCGCACCGCCGGTCAGCATGATCACCACGACCAACCCGGCAAACGGCTGGTATAGGGCCGCGGCAGCGACGATCGCGAGAATCGCCACCACGTCGGCGGCGAATTCGCCCTTGAGCATGTTGCGTACGGTGTCCCACACGGGCACCGCGGCCGTCAGCAGCAACCCTGCAAACCAGATGCGACTCGACAGTACCTCACTGGTCGCGCTGTGCTGCAACCAGACCATCGCGCCAGCGATCAGAAACAGCAACGCCGCGATCGGAATCCGAAGCGCGGCGTACCACCTGGACTGAGTCGTCAACGCAACACCTGGGCACCCGTTCCGCCCTGCGATCGCAGCACCTGCAGCACGAGATTCACCTGTTCGTCACCACGTGCCCGCACGACGACGAGAATTTCATCGTTGTCCGGCGGCGGGATGCGCAATCGCCAGTCGGACGGTTTGCGTTTCGTGAGGAACGACACGATCACTCCGATCAGTGCGCCAACGAATGTCGTGATCATCGGCGTGAAGAGCAGCGCATATGCAAACGGTCCCGCCGCCGCAAAGCCCGGCCACGCAATCAGCACGAACGCAACCAATGCGCCCCCTCCAAGTCCGAGGATTCCACCGAGCGATGCGAACCGCCACAACGGTCGCATCGCGCGTTTCTTGCCCGAGTACATCCGCTGCGCCGCGGGTTCGGTGACCACGACGTCGATCAGGTCGCGCGGCACGCCGAGATGTGCGAGATGGGGCAACACGTCCGTGACGGCGGCCGGCGTGGGATAGTACGCGAAGACAGGCGTCGTGGCCGGACGACGCGCGAGCGGCTGATCGATGACATCGTGTTCGGCGGTGGTCACTTCTTCACCTCCGCCGCGGGTCCAGCCGCTGGCGTTGCCGGCGCCGCCGGTGTGGCCGTTTCGAGTGCCTTCAACTCCGCCTCGGTCCACGGGCCGCTGCGTGACTCGGTCGCCTTCCTGAGCGTGGCCACCGTCGCGGCCGACACGGCCGGCGCGGCGTTCGGGCTCCACTGTCGGATGTACGTCAGCACGTGCGCGATATCGGCGTCGTCCAAGGATTCCTTCCACGCCGGCATCGCACCGTTGTACATCGCACCCTTTACCCGCACGGCCCCACCTAGTCCATTCAGCAGGATGCGCACTACGGTCTGTTCCGGTCCGACGACCCATTCGCTGCCGACGATCGGCGGGAAGGCGCCCGCCACACCGAGGCCCGTCGACTGATGGCACGCCGAGCAGTTCGCGCCGAAGATGCGCTTGCCCTCCGCAATCGGATCAACCGGCGCCGAAGCCGTCGTATCGCCGGCGGCGCCGGCCGTCAGGCCGACCTGCGCATACTCCACATGGGTTTCCGTATCGAACGACCCACCACGGCGGCCGATGTACCAGCCGGCCCAGAACACCATCGTCGCCACCGTCACCCACAGAAACCACGGCACGCGTTCATAACCCTCACCCGGATCGGCGAGCTCGCGCACGATCTGGCGATGGATCTGCTCGACGTCCGACTCGGCGTCATCGAAAGCAGCCCGTTCGCGCGATGTTGGGTCGGTCATGGCATGGTGTGTTCACTGCGACCGCCGATCGAGCGGGCCGCAGGTTCATCGCCGGTCGGCACAGGGTACGTGCGCCTGAGTGACTTGAGGTATGCCACCAGTGCATCGGCATCGGGCGTCGGCACGATCACCTTGCCCGCCGGCAGCTTGCCTCCCGCCACACTGTAGAACACTTCGCCTGGCGTGATCGAGGCCGAATCGCGCACGGTGTACAGATACGGAAACGCCGGCATGATGGACCACGGCATGAGCGACCGTGGATTGAAGAGATGAGTGTGATGCCATTGCTCGCTCGGCTGGCGCACGCCGATGTTGATCAGATCGGGTCCGGTGCGCATCGTGCCCAGCTGATGCGGCTTGTCGTACACGTAGTCGGACGGCACGGTGGCGCGCGGGCCCCAGCCACGCTCCTTGTCCGATGTGTAGACGGGGTCTCGCACCTGCTGCGAATGACAGTACACACAGCCTTCCGAGACGTACACGTCGCGGCCGCGCGCTTCCTGCTCGCTGTACGGTGACAGCTGCTTCGGCACGCGCACCTGTCCGATCATCGTATTCGGGATCACGACCAGCAGCGACGTCGCGAAGACGATGATTGCAAGCACGCCGATGATCAGCAACCAGATGCGCGTCACGTCGCCGCCCCCCGACCGAACGTCGCCTTGTCACGACGCGTGATGATCGGCGCCACCTCGTGGAACGGCGGAAGCCCCTGTCGCGCCTTCGCACCGCGGAACATGAGGAAGACGTGATATGCGAACACGCCGTGTCCGATGGTGAGCAAGGTCCCGCCGACGGAGCGCCCGATCAGGCCCGGCAGCATTGCCGTGATCACCTGTTCCCATGTGCTGGTCGGATCCCCCATCGCGACACCCTGGAACATGCCGGAGATCGTCAGCGGCGTGAGATACACGATCTGCCCGACGGCGACGCTCCAGAAATGCCACGAGATCAGCTTTTCGCTGATCCACTCGCGACCGAGCAGGCGCGGCAGGATGTAGTAGATGCTCCCGAACATGATCATCGTCACGAAGCTGTACAGACCGAGGTGCGCATGTGCGATCGTGACGTGCGTGAAGTGTGTCAGGCGATTGACTTCGCGGAACGCCATGAACACACCCTGCAGCGACACCAGCGTGTAGGCGACGGATCCGAACACGATGAAGCGCAGCGTCGGACTGTAGCGCAGCGCGCCGAATCGCTTGTTGAGCGTCATGTGCTGGTTCACGCCGACAGCCATGACGGGAATGATCATCAGCCCGCTGGCGACGATCGACGTCGTGATCATCCACGTCGGCAGCGGGCCACCGATGAGGTGATGCATGCCGTTCAGCGAGTAGAAGAACCCGAGCGTCCAGAAGCCGAGCAACGACAGCTGATAACTGTAGATCGGCCGGCCGAGAATCTTCGGGATGAAATAGTACGCGGCGCCGAGGCAGACCGGCGTGAGCCAGAGTCCGAGCGCATTGTGCGCATAGAACCAGTTCACGGCCGCACTTTCCACACCGGTGTAGGTGGGCCAGTTGCCGACGACGAAGATGATCGGGAACCAGATGAACGCCGCCATCACGTACCACACACTCACGTACAGATGCTCGACCTCGCGCATCGCGATGGTGGACAGCAGGCTGAGTCCCACGAGTCCGCCGCCGATGACGAAGAACGGATCGGCCCAGTAGCGCGGCATCTCGAGCCACTCGAGTCCATCGCTGTATCCGGCCAGGATGCCGACGATGCCGAGCACCATGCCGATGTTCCAGAAGTACAATCCTGCTTCCGCGGCCTTCGGCACGCGCAACTCCGTGTGCACGAGCCGCGGAATGATCCAGACGCTGACACCGAGCATGGCACTGCTGGCCCAGCCATACGCCATGGCGTTCAGGTGTGCGCTGCGGACGCGACCGAACGTCAGTGCCGCGTTGCTCACCAGCCAGTCCGGCATGTGCATCTTGAAACTGGCGACGAGCCCGAAAACGGATCCGATCAGCAGCCAGATGACCGAGAACGCAAACGCACGAATGGCGACCTGCCGGCTCGACGCATCGGCACGCAGGCGGATGTCGAGATTCTCCATGTCGGTGATCGGCGACGCGAGCTCGATCACTCGTGCCGGCAGCGTCGCACTCACTGCGACCCGCCCCAGATGCCGGGGGTCGCGGCGGCGTGCGTCGGTCCGAACTCCTCGACGCGTTCGGCACGCTGGGACGCGGTCTCCCACGGACGCGTGACATTGAAGTCGTCGTCATCCATCGGCAGCAGGGCCTGCTGCTGGATGCGATCGAACTGCCCCCGTCGCCACGCCCAGACGAAGGCGGCGACGGTCAGCAGACCGAGAATCGTGATGGCGAGTGTCACCGTGAGCGACGACGGAAGCATGTCCTTCCTCAAGCGCGCCGCGCTGCAGACAATCGGATCGATGCACGCGGCGCGGCGCACGGATCACCAGACCGCACGTCACGGTCGGGCAGAAGGCTCAGATCCTGTCGAGCGACCCACAGCTCAATCTACCGCCCACCGATCCAAGTCGCAGTGTCGCTTCAGCGTTCCCGGTTCATGCGGCGATCGAGGAACGGTGGGATCTCCGTCGGTGCGGCCGCATCACGGGCGGCCCGGCGATCCGGCGGCGCCAGCACGACCGGCGTGTCATCGGTCGTGAGCGCAAATCCGGCACTCGTCCAGCCCTGCACACCGTCCGTGAGGTTCTCGACGCTGCTGGCGCCCGCCATCAGCAGCAGGCTGGCGGCGATGGCCGACCGGCCGCCACTCGCACACATCGTCACGATCGTACCATCGGCCGGCAGTTCGCCGAGTCGATGCGGCAGTTCTCCGAGCGGGATGTGCAGCGCGCCGGGCAGGTGGCCAATGTCCCATTCACTGCGATTGCGCACATCGACCACGAGCAGCCCTTCGCGACCCAGTGCGCCCGCCAGCGACACAGGTGATCGCTGCGCCACGATTTCCGTATCGACACCGATGAGCGCATCGTCCGCGACGCTGACGCCGACGATCCGATCAAACCCGATGCTCATCAACTCGCGCACCAGATGGACGCCCTGCTCTTCCGTCGATGCGAGCAGCCAGACATCGGTGCCGTAGTCGATGATCGCACCGAACCAGCTGGCAAAGGTGCGGCTGCCCGGGATGTTGAGCGACCCGCGCATGTGCGCGAGGGCGAACTCGTCAGCCGGTCGTGCGTCCACGACGAGTCCGAGACGCTCGAGCCACTGCTGCGCCTCGAATCCGCTCCGATGCGGGATCTCCGGCAGGCCGCCGAGCAGCGTCGGTCCATCACGATTGACCTGTTTCATGACGGCGAAATACGCCGGAGGCTCCGGCTGGCCGCGCAACACTTCGGCCACGAATTCATCCTCGGTCTGCGGCTGCAACGCCCAGTTCACGAGACGTTCGTATCCCAGGGTCGTTTGTGGCACGGCGCCCAATGCGCGTCCGCAGGCGCTGCCCGCGCCGTGACCGGGCCAGACCTGCAGGTAGTCGGGCAGCGCTGCCAGTCGCTGCAATGACTGATAGAGCGTGCGTGCGCTGCTGTCCATCGTGCCCGTCTGGTGCGCCGCGATCTCGAGCAGGTCCGGGCGGCCGACATCACCCACGAACAGGAAATCACCCGTCAGCAATCCCATCGCATGTTCGCTCGCGGCACCATCCGTGACCGAGAAGCTGAGGTGTTCCGGCGTATGACCCGGTGTGTGCATTGCCGTGAGGCGCACGTTGCCGATGGTGATCACATGGCCATCCGACATTTCCACCGCGTGATCACCTTGCGCGAAGCCATACCGCCACTCCGCCTCACCACAGCCACTCAGGTAGAGCTGTGCACTGGTGCGGAGCGCGAGTTCACGTGCGCCGCTGCAGTAGTCGGCATGGATGTGTGTTTCGGTGACGGCCACGATCCGCAGGCCCTCACGCTCGGCAAGCGCCATGTACTGATCCACGTCGCGCAACGGGTCCACCACGACCGCTTCACCGGTGGCCTGGCACCCGATGAGATAACTCGCCTGTGAGAGCGACGGATCGTAGAGATACTTGAAGAGCAATCGAACTCCTGGGGCGTGCGAGGCGAGAGCGTCGACGCACGGCTGACGCAATGCCAGCATAGTGCGCGCGAGGCGACGCCGAAAGTTACCGCCGCGTCCGGTCAAGACGGCGCCGCGGGCGCGAAGGCGCTACTCGGCCATCCGGGCGCGGGCACGCGCCACGATCGGTTGCAGGAAGGCGTCGGCATCCTTCCAGTCCCGCACCAGCGCGCCGCACCATTGCTGCTTCTGCGCTGGGGTGTCGGCCAGCTCGCAGAGGAGCCGGAGCGATCGGGCCCGGAACGACGCCTCGGTCCAGCCGCGACGGGGATCGTTGGAGTCGGTGACGCGCGAGAGCCAGACGCGGGCCGAATCGCGCTGCCCGAGATCGAGGTACGCACGACCGATGTGAAACAACTCCGGCTGGGGAAAGCGCATCGCCTCGGGCGCCAGCGGCAGCAGCAGGTCGAGCGCTGCCTGCGGCCGACCCTCGGCCAGCAGGACCTGCGCTTCGAGGCTCGCCAGGATCGGCGAGGAGATCGGTGGCAGATCACCGACGCCCTTCTGCCTGACGGACTCGCCGCGGTACGCGGCAAAGCGTGCGCGCGCGCCGCGCGCATCACCGGCCATGATGTAATCGAAGACGAGGTTGAACATCGGGCGATCCTGCATTCGCCAGCGATCGACGCCGGACGTGGCGAGATACGTCCTGATGCCGGCACCGATGCCCGCGGTGTCGCCTCCGTACCATGCGCGATCGAAGTACCGCCGCCGGGCGGCATCGCCGCGCGCCGCGCGCATCCGCGACGTATCCGCCGTTGCGAGCCAGCGTGCGTCCATCGAGTCGTTCACGGTCCACGACGCGTCGAGCTGACCGCGCATGGCGTACGCCGTCATCAGCGTGCGTTCGATGCGGTCACGACGATGCGGCTCACGTTCGCGCGCGAGCTGCGCTTGCGCGAGGCGCTCCACGGCCGGCCAGTCGCGCTCGACGTTCAGCCACTGCAGTTCCATCTCATCGAGATGCATGATCTCGGCCGGCGACGTGAATCGCTTGCGCATCGACGCACGCACGGCGCGCGCCTCGTCCGCCCGACCGGTGCCGTACGCGCCCCACACCAGCCACGGCCACGCCTCGAAGTTCGACGAATCCATGGCCACGTATCGCGCGCCGTATTCTCGCACACGTTCGAACATGCCCAGGTTGAGCGCATTGCTGGCGAGATTGTTGAGCGCGATGGTGTTCGACGGCTGTTCGGTCAGGATCGCCGAATAGGCGGCAAAGGCGCGCCCCGGATTGTCTTCGACGTCGGTGAAGTACGCGGCTTCCGCGAGACCACGTTCGACGGGGGACAGACGCTCGCGCAGTCGATAAGCTCGCGTGATGGCGGCCTTGCCACGCAGCACGCGTTCGTTGGAATACGCGAAATCCTCACCGCCGCCACGCGTCAGTTTCACGCCGAGCCGTCGCCACGCCATCGCAAAATTCGAGTCGAGTGCGACAGCTTCCTCGAGCAGGTGAATCTCGCGCCGCGGATTCATGTCCCCCGTGGCGCCCTCACCCATGCGGATCGCCTCGGTGTACTTGCGCAGCGCGTCCAGCGAATTCGTGGTGACACGTTCCATCGGCGGCAACGCGGTGAGTGTCGTGGTGGACTCACCGAGCTTTTCACGTGTGCGACGCGCCAGGCGACCGATGGCTGCGATCAGCGCATCCTCGCTCGCCGCCGTTTCCTGTGCCGCGCTCTGCTCAGCACCGTCCGATGGCGAGACCAGCGCCGCGCGGACGAGATAGGTATTGCCGACCTTCTGGATGCGTCCCTCGACGACCACCGGCACACCTTCGCGCATCGCAATCTCGCGCGCCAGCGTCGCCGACACGCGCGACGCGGTCGGCTTCTGCATGCGTTGCAACGCGAGTGATGTCGCACCCGGTGTCATCACCGTCACGATCTTCGATTCCTGCAGCTCCGTGCGCAGCGTCTCGGACAACAGGTCACCGAGCGTGGAGTCGGCCGTACGATTCTCGACGTCGGCCACGATCACGGTCTGCGGCGCCGCGAACGCGACGACCGGCGGTGGACCGGGCTTGCCTGACGTGAAGAAGACGGCCGCAGCCGCCAGAGCCGCGACGGCTGCACCACCGCCGAGCAATCGCGCCCGATTGTTCTGCGTCGCCTGCGGAATCGGAATCGGTGCTTCGATCGAGCGCGTCGGCGTGCGGTAGGTGTTGGTGATCGGCTCCGGCGGCAGCGGGGTCTGCTCGGAGGTGAAGCGTTGCTGCTCGAGCGCGTCGGCAAGTGCGTCGGCCGTCGGCCAGCGCATGGCCGGATCCTTCTCGAGGCAGATCATGATCGTCGACGCGAAGCCGGGCTTCAGTGGCACGATCTGCTGGATCGGCACCGGCATCTGCGACACCTGTGCCACGAGCATGCGCGCCGCGCTCGGATCGGTGAACGGTGGCTTGCCCGTCAGCAGTTCGTATGCGACGCATCCCAGCGCATAGATGTCGGCGCGTGCATCCACGGTCGCATCGCCGGCGGCCTGCTCGGGTGACATGTAAGCCGGTGTGCCGACCGCGAGCCCGGACGTGGTCAGGCCGGTCGAATCCGCAACCGCCGCCGTCAGCGCCTTGGCCACGCCGAAGTCCGCCACGACAGCGTGATTCTCATGCAGCAGGACGTTGCCCGGCTTGATGTCGCGATGCACGATGCCCTTGCGATGTGCGGCGCCGAGTGCGCGCGCGACGTCGATCAGGATCGGCAGCACGTCGCGCGCGGACATCACGCCGCGCTGAATCCGTTCGCGGAGCGACTCGCCTTCGACGAACGGCATCGTGTACCAGAGCAGCCCTTCCGCCTCGCCGGCGGTGAGCAGTGGCACGATCATCGGATGCTGCAATCCGGCAGCCAGCTGCACCTCACGACGGAACCGTTCACGGTTCACGCCGGCCGCCAGTTCAGGCGTCAGGACCTTGATGACGACCTTGCGCCCCAGTGCGACATCGGTCGCAAGAAACACGCGACTCATGCCACCGCCGCCGAGCTCGCGCACGACGCGATACTCGTCGCCAAGGGCGAGCTCGAGATGTTCCTGGAAGGATGCGGACACGGATAGGATTGGTGTGCTCGCCGTGGAATCTACTGATGAGACACGCCACTGACTACTTGAGTTGTCGCATCAGGTTCCCTCGACCGCACTTTCAGTGACCCGACCCTGCAGCGCAGCCACCGTGCCTTTCCGTTCGAGTGTGCCCCATCCGACAAGCCCGCCGCGCGCCGCCGCGATGAACGACTTGACCACCACCCAGTACATGATCTGCCGATAGGCGAAGCGCTGGATGAGGATCAGCCACGTCAGTCGACGCTCCTCATCCGGCTCGAGCAGGAATGCGATCACCGCGGCGAGCCAGTCCATCAGGAGGAAGGCGAGATAGATCGCCGCCAGCTGGATGCCGGTGTGCCAGGCGAACGTCGCGCCGTGCTCGAGATACGTGACCGAGACGCTCAACACGCTGAACACGAAGAGCAGATCGGCGAGCGGCGATATCGCTGTGAAGAACAGCTGAAAGAGCACGGTGTTCGGCATCGCGACGAGGCCAAGCGAGCCGTATTTCGCGCGCAGCACGGTGGCGCGGTGTTTCCAGGCGCACTGCAGTGTGCCGAAGCTCCAGCGGAAGCGCTGCCTGAGCAGCGTCGCGAACGTATCAGGCGCCTCGGTCCACGCGATGGCGCGATCGGCGTATGCGATGCGCCAGCCGCGCTTTCGCAGTTCGATCGTGAGATCCTGATCTTCGGCCAGGGTGTCGTGCGAGAAGATGGTCCGCGGTTCGAACACGGTATCGGCGTCGAGGCAGATCACGATCTCACCGCTGGCGCGCTGAATGCCGTAATTCAGGGCACTGGCCTTGCCACCGTTCGACTTGGTGAACACGGTGACGCGAGCATCGCCGTCGAACGCCGCTCTCGCCACCGCGCCCGTGCCATCCGGCGAGCCATCATCGACGACCACGACGTCGAGCACGCCGGTATACTCCTGTGCCAGCAGGCTGTGAATCGTCTTTTCGATCACCTTCGCTTCGTTGTGAGCCGGCACGATCACGGACACGCGCGGAAGGAAATTCGCGGCGGGCCGTGTTCGCCGTGCGAACGGATGCGATGCACGATCGCGAGACTGAGCACGAACGCCAGACGCAGCGTCCCCAGGACGACCGCGATGACGAAAATCCGGTGGAGCCCCGTCTGCGCAGCACCCAGCGTGAAGAAGGCGGCGAGCGTCAGATGGCGAAGATCGCCTTCGACTTCGGAATCAGCGTCAACGCGCGCACCGCACTTTCGTCGTACCAGCTCTGACTGGCCACCGGGCCCGGATCACCGGTCGGGTAGTGCTCGTCATAGAGCATGTCGATCACGTAGTCGGCGTTGCGACCCGCATCGCGGAACTCCGCATCGTCGGCATCCGAGGCCACCGTCTGCAGCGTGAGTGCCGAGATGGCGTGCAGCGCGACCTGCAGATCGTGCACGAAGATCGACAACGACGCGCGGGATGCGTCGTCAACACCCTCGATGTCGACGGTGATTCCGGCCAGCCCGTACGCCTTCACGCCGGCGACGAGGCTCGCAATCACCTGCGCGCGATGCTCAGGTGTGGCCAGCATGCGGTGCGCACGCTTCGTGTCGAACACATGCCGAACAGGATCGACGTTGGTGAGCATCGCGAACAGGCGCGGCCGCTGGTCGGGTGGCAGCGTCTTGACGAGCCCCAGCACGTCCTTCCGCTTCGTGTCGCCGAGATTGAACGAAGCGCCGCACCACGCAGCGTGCGCCAGCGCCGCCCGCTCGGGTCGGAAAAGACCGGCGCGCTGTGACGGCGGGCGTCGTTCGGGTCGCGCGGACCGGGCGGGTCGTGGGACGTTTGCATCGACAATGAGGAGATACACCGATCAGCAACGGTCGTCGCGTGTGACGTTCCGGCGCCTTATGCTTGGGCTTCAACTCCGTGTCGACCGTCTGAGCCCGCTGCTTGAGGTGTCCTGCATGTCGCGTTTGACCGCCGCTGCCCTGCTGCTGACCGTCAGTCCCCTCACGGCGGTGGCCCAGCCGGCCCAATCCGCCTCGCCGACGCAGACCATCGCCTCGCTCCAGATCATGCCGCGCGAGCGCACCATGCGGGCTCGCGACACGATGCGCCTGCAGGCCCGCGCGCTCGATGCGCAGGGCAACGAAGTACCGGGCGCTGCCATTCGCTTCATCGCTGCAGGCGGTCGATTCGAAGGATCCGTCCAGCCTGACGGCCTCATCCTTTCAGGATCGACAGGCACGATTCCGGTACGAGTCTCGGCGACGCTCATCGGGCAGAAGCCGATCACCGAATCGCTCGAGATCAAGATGGTCCCCGGTCCGGCGCATCACATCGCCGTCAGCAGCGGTGTGCCGACGCTCGCGATCGGCCAGCGGATGCGGTATCTCGCCACCGCCTTCGACGATGGCGATGACCGGCGTGACGATCGCGTGTTGTGGACCAGCAGCAACCCGCGCGTCGTGCAGATCACCCGCGATGGACTCGCCAGCGCCGTGGCCGCCGGCTCCGCAAAACTGATCGCGACCGCCGGCAGCGTGACGAAGGAGCTCCCGATCACGGTTGCCGGACGGCGCATCGCGGCACTCGAGGTCTCGCCGTCATCCGCCGACGCGCGGACCGGTGACGTGGTGCACTTCACCGCGAAGCCGAAAGATGCGACCGGCAAGGCGATCGACGGTCTGACGCCAACGTGGAGCTTCAGCCCGGGACAGGGCATCATCGGCGCCGATGGCGGCTTCGTCGGATACGAGCAGGGCACGTACACGGTGACCGCGAGCTTCGGCGCGCAGTCGGCCGAAGCCACCGTCACGCTGTCCGCTCGCGACGTGCGCCGACCACTCGAAGTGGTGGGCCGTTCCGCGAAGAAGGGACACACCACCGAGGAAGTGTGGATTCATCCGAACGGCAAGGTGGCCTACCTCGGCTCGGGCAGCGGTGGCGATGTGTTCTACACCATCGACATCTCCGATCCCGCGAATCCGGTCGTCACCGACAGCATGGTGCAGAACACGCGGCGCGTGAACGACCTGATGACGACGCCCGACGGCAAGTTCCTCGTGAACACGCGAGAAGGCGCGGCGGATCGCAAGAACGGGTTCGTGATCAGCAGTCTCGCCGACCCGCTGCATCCGTTGAAGATCGCCGAATTCACGGAAGGCATGACGGGCGGTGTGCACTCGGCGTTCGTGTACGCGCAGCCGAAGTACGGCACGCATGTGTACGCGACGAACGACGGCACCGGCGCATTCCACATCATAGACATCGGTGATCCGTACAAGCCGAAACAGGTCGGCATGTGGGTGTCACCGCGCCCGGACGCTGGCCGCTCGCTGCACGACGTGGATGTGCAGGATGGCCTGGCATATCTGAGCTACTGGAACGACGGCCTCGTGATCCTCGATGTCGGCAACGGAGTCAAGGGCGGTTCGCCCTCCAACCCGGTGCTGGTGATGCAGTACAAGTACGACCTGAACGATCTGTATCGACAGGTGGAGCTGGCCGGCGGGCCGGGCTTCATCCGCGGCACGCATACCGCATGGCGTCACAAGAACTACGTCTTCATCGCTGACGAAGTGTTCCCGTCGAGTGGTGTGCAGGGTGCCAAGGACGCATCGGCAGGTCGCGCGTATGGCCGCCTGCAGGTGATCGATGTGGCGGACTATGCCAACCCGAAACCGGTCGCCTTCTACGAGCCGGAGTTCGGCGGCGTGCACAACATCTGGATCGCCGGCGACACGCTCTACATGGGTGCCTACAACGCCGGCTTCCGCACCTTCGACATCAGTGGCGAGTTGCGTGGCGACCTGCGTGCGCAGCAGCGTGAAATGGCACACCTGAACACCGCCGACATGGACGGCTTCGTGAAGAACGCCGCCATGACATGGGGCGTCGTCGTGCGCGACGGTCTCGCATACGTGAACGACATGTACAATGGCCTTTGGATCGTGCGCATGAAGCCGAAACGAGGCATCACACCGTGATCGCGTGGCTGCACACTGCCCGTGCGCGCGTGATGGCGACGCGCGCGCGCTGCATGGGCAGTGTGCTGCTCGGCGCGACGTGCATCACCTCGATGACCGTCGTGGGGCAGCCGCACGCCGCAAAACCTGCGGCGCCCGCACCGGAGCGGACGTACACCATTGCCGTCGCGAGTGAAGCGACCGACGAAATCTCGATCATCACCTTCGGGCCGGGTGGTGCAGCGGTGCAGACGAAGGTGCCGATCGGGCTGAGTGCGACGGACCCCGATGGACCGCACGGCGTCACCGTGTCGCCCGACCAGCAGTTCTACTATGTGTCCACCGCGCACGGCACACCATTCGGCAACTTCTGGAAGATCCGCGCCAGCGACAACGTCATCGTCGGACGCGTGATGCTTGGCAACTTCCCCGCCACCGCGCAGATCACGCCGGAAGGCCACCTCGCCTTCGTCGTGAACTTCAACCTCCACGGCGACATGGTACGCAGTGATGTGAGCGTGGTGGGCGTGGACGACATGGTCGAGGTGACCCGTGTGCCGACCTGCATCATGCCACACGGCTCACGCATCAACCGCCAGGGCACCAAGCACTACTCGGCGTGCATGATGGACGACATGCTCGTCGAGATCGACATCGCGACGTTCACCGTCAGTCGCCACTTCCTGCTCACGAAAGGAAAGGAGATGGGCATGGACGGACCGCCGATGACATCATCGGGCGGTGCGGCGCATGACATGTCCGGGCATGGGATGACGGCGCCGGCCGCAGGTGACCCTACCTGTTCACCGACATGGGCGCAGCCGTCCGCTGACGGCAGTCGCATCTACGTCGCCTGCAACAAGACGAGCGACATCGTCGAGATCGACGCCGGCACATGGCAGATGCTGCGACGCGTTCCGACGGGCAACGGCGTGTACAACCTCGCCACCACGCATGATGGCACGAAACTCATCGCCACAAACAAGCGCGGCCAGTCGGTGAGCATCATCGAGTTGCCGAGCGGCAGGGAGCTGGCGCGGATCCCGACGAAGCGGAAAGTGGTGCACGGTGCGGCCGTGTCGGCGGATGATCGCTACGTCTTCATCTCCGTTGAAGGCATCGGCTCCGAACCGGGCACGGTCGAGATCATCGACCTGCGCACCCTCACGACCGTCGCCACAGTCGACGTCGGCCAGATGGCCGGCGGCATCGACGTCCTGCGGTAGCTCGCACGGAGCCACAGAGAGTCGGCTCGAGATAGAACAGAAAACTTTTCACGCGGGGCCCGCGGGGAATGCGGGGAAGTGCAACTGCCATGCTTTGGAACGGCGTCTCGCGAGCGCAGTTCCATCAGCGTTTTGCTTTTCCCCGCGTTCCCCGCGGGCCCCGCGTGAAAAGTGTTTGCCGTAAACATTGTAGAGCTCCCGGTGGCGCCGTGGCTCTGTGCGAGTCACGCAGGTCAGCAGCGCATCACGGATCCTGACCGAGCGCACCGATGTAGTCGAGCACGGCCTGGCGGGCGCCGGGGCGGGTGTAGATGTCGTCGCGGGAGTGGCGATGAGATCGGCGATGATGGCACCGACCTCGCCCGCATCCTGCGCGCCGGGCAGCACGCGCGAGTCGGGGCCGCCGTGTGAGGCGTTGTTGCCGAAATCCGTCGCCACGATGCCCGGACTGACGAGCGACACCCGGATATCCGGATGTGACGCCTGCAACTCGCGGCGGAACGTGTCGGTGAAGGCGTTCAGGAAATGTTTCGCGCCGCTGTAGGCCGAACGGAAGGTTGCGAACGGCATGCGCCCGAGATTCGAGCTGACATTGATCAGGTGCCCGCGGCCACGCGCCTTGAAGTGCGGCAGCGTTTCCTGCATGCCGTAGAGCGCCGACTTGACGTTCACCAGCATCATCAGGTCGATGTCATCGTCCGAGGTGAGACTGGGCATGCGGTTGATGCCGCGACCGACGTTGTTTACCCAGACGTCGATCTTCCCTTCCCCGGCAATGACGTCGGCGACGACACGCCGCACGGACGCACGATCGGTGACGTCTGCGACGGCCGCGACCGCCGCGCCCTCGCAGCGCCGCACGACATCCTGCAGCGCCGAATCCCGCCGCGCCACCAACGCCAGCCGATAGCCGCCGCGCGAGGCCAGTTCCGTGGCGAGGGCTGCACCGATTCCACCGCTGGCACCGGTGATCACCACCGTCGTCAGTTCCATCAACGCTCCCCGTGATCCGTCGAGTCGCGCAGCCATGTGCCGGTTGCAGGCGACGTCACACTGTGACGTGATGGAAAATGTACGCTGCTCGCCGGAATCGCCGCGTGTCGGATGGGCATGCTCGACGACGACACGCGACGATGGTGTGCGCGTCAGACCGTCGCCGCGGTCACCTGCGCATGGAGGGCGGGACGAAGCGCCCGTTCGGCGAACGTGCGAAGTGCCGTGGGTCCGGCGTGCGCTGCACCGAAGGGCTCCTCGGAGAAGTCACCCGCATCGAGATGCCGCGCCATGCCGCCGAACAGGTCTTCGTAACCATTCGCGACCAATGCCGGCAGCCCGGCGCCGAGCAACGCGTCGCGCAGCGCTGGTGCAGGAATCTGCACGTACTGCACCGGTCGGCCGAGCACATCCGACAGAACCGACGCCGTCTCGTTCGGCGAGAGCGCCGTGGGGCCGTGCGCACCCACGATGTGATGGCCTGTCCACGTGCTGTCGGCCAGCCAGCGCGCCGCCACGTCGCCGATGTCGCTGGTGGCGACAGTCGCGTATGGCGTGTCGGGCGCGGACACTCCGTAGAACGCTCCCTGCGAGGCGATCGTCGGCAGTGAGCCGAACAGGTTCTCCATGAAGTAGCCGGCGCGGACGATCGTGACGTTCGCGAACGCCGCCGAGAGCAGCCTCTCGACGTCGCCAAGGCCGCTCACGGGACCGACGTCATCGTGCTGCGCGCCGGTACTGGAGAGCAGCACGATGCGCGAGACACCGGCCGACGTCGCAGCGGCCGCGAACGTCGTGCCGATCGCAGCGATCCAGGCGCGCCAGTGCGTGACGGTCACTCCCGGCGGCGGCACGAGCAGGAAGGCGGTGTCGACGCCGGTCACCGCGAGCCGCACCGCCTTCTCGTCCTCGAGGTTGCCCGTGACGACCGAGCTCCGGCGTCGGACCGCGTCGGTCAGCTTCGCGGGATCGCGGGCAAGCACGGTGAGGTCGTGGGTCGAGTCCAGCAGGTTGCTGAGAATGCGGCTGCCGATCTTGCCGGTCGGGGTCGTGACGAGGATGCGCATGGTAGGTCCGGAAGTGGTTCTTGCGGGCGGCGGCCGGATGGGCGCCTGAATTGGACTGATATTGCCACTTCCAAGGCGGACGTTCTATACTTCCGAGTCCTGATTTCTGTCGCATTCGTCCAACCATTCCGATGGACCTCCTCAGCGAACTCTTCAACGACGTGCAGGTCGCCAGCACGCTCTACGGCCGGATCGAGGCGCAGGCGCCATGGGCCGTCGCGTATCCGGACTCATCGCTGGCGGGATTTCACGTTGTACTCGATGGCGAGTGCTGGATGCATCTCGAGGGCGGTGCGGCGCCGATTCATTTGAGGGCGGGCGATTTTGCGGTGCTGCCGCATGGCACGCATCGCGAACTGCGCGACAGCCCGGCGCGCCTCCCGTTCCGGGCGCCGGCCATCTCGACACTGCTGCGCACGCAGTCGGTGCTGCCCGTGGCGGTGACGTCGCTGCCGACGACGGCGGCACGTGGTTCGATCGCCGTGCAGCACATCGCGTCGATCGGCGGCAGTGGTGCGCGGATGGAGTACCTGTGCGGAGCGTTCACGTTCAGCGGCGACGGTGCGCGCCCACTGCTCTCGGCGCTACCGGATGTGATTCACGTCCCGGGCGAGAAGGGCCGCATGATGCCGTGGCTCGAATCACATCTGCAGGCCGTCGCCTGCGAGTTGACGTCGGGTCGGCCCGGCGCCGCAATGGTGATCGCCCGATTGTCGGAAGTGCTTTTCGTGCAGGCAGTGCGCGCACATCTCGCGGACCTGCCGCCGGATGCCGTGGGATGGACGGCAGCGGCGCACGATGTGCACGTCTCACGCGCATTGGCGCTCGTGCACCGTGAGCCGGAGCGTGACTGGACGATCGCGTCGCTCGGCGCGGCCGTCGGCCTGTCGCGCTCGAGCTTCGCCGATCGCTTCCACACCGTGATGGGCAAGCCTCCGCTCGCGTACCTGACCGCGTGGCGCATGCACCGCGCGCGCGGGATGCTGCGCGATCCCGCGACATCGATAGCGCAGATCGCTGCGCGGGTCGGATACGCGTCCGCCGCGGCGTTCACTGCCGCCTTCAAACGTGACACCGGTGATGCACCCGGCGCCTGGCGCCGTCGCGCGATTGCCTGACGGCAGCGCACCGGCGTCGCGAACGCTTCCTCATCGACCGACGCACCAACCGACGCACCGATTGACATGATGACCACCTTGCATCCTTCCCCGCACTGGAGCTTCGGAATGCCGACGCTGTCGCCGTACCGCGCCTCGATGGGTCTCACGCTGTTCGCATTGGCCGCCTGCACACAACGCGTGGCAACGCCGACCAAGCCGACGGTGGACTCCGCAGCGTATGCCGCCGATACGAAGACCTGGCGCGCAAAGCGGCTCGACGCGATCGCCGGGCCGGACGGCTGGAGCACCCTGGCCGGCCTGTTCTGGCTGGACAGTGCACACTACGTGATCGGGAGTGACACGACGCGCAGCACGATCGTGCTGCCGAGCGACCATACGCCGGCGCAGTTCGCGATCCTCACGCGCATGGATTCCGCGTATCTCTTCCGTGCCATGAACAACGTCTCCGTGTTCGTCGACAGCACGAAGATCGACAGCGTGACGCTGGTGAGTGACAGGCAGAAACGACCGGTCGTGCTGCGCGCCGGCAGCATGACGTACCGCGTCATCGAACGCGGGGGCAGGCAATTGCTGCGGGTGAAGGACTCGTCGTACGTATTGCGACGGGACTTCAAGGGTCTCGAATACTTCCCGCTCGACACATCGATGCGGGTGCTCGCGCACCTCGTGCCGCACGCCACGCCGCGCACGCTCCGCATCCTCAACGTGCTCGGCCAGACGGACGAGTACCGCTCGCCTGGCATGCTCGAATTCACCATTGCCGGCACGCCGTATCACCTGACGGCGAGTTTCGAGGGATCGGACACGACGCAATATTTCGTGATCTTCCGTGACGAAACGAGCAAGGACCGGACGTATCCGGCGGGACGCTTCATGTACGCGACGCCGGTGGACAGCGCGGGATACACGATCCTCGACTTCAATCGCGCGTACAATCCACCGTGCGCCTTCACCGCCTTCGCCACCTGTCCGCTGCCACCGGCCGAGAATGTGCTCAAGCTCGCACTCACCGCCGGCGAAAAGCGCTACGCCGGCCCGCACGGATCCACGCTCGAGGAAGTCCGGGCACGGTAGTGCGCGACCCGCTCGACAGAACGGCACGACGAACTGCGTCAACGCAAAGCTCCACGACCAGCCCACTAACAGCATGACGCAAGGGCGCTGCGCGCCCCGCAAAAGAGCAAACTGCCGCAAAGCAGCAACAGCATTTCCCCGCAGTTTTGTTATTGCAGTTTTGCGACTGTTCAGTTCTGCGAGGGGCGTAGCGCCGTTGCGTCATGCCGTTCGTTGCGTCATGCCGTTCGTTGCGTCGTGCCGTTCGTGGGGTCGTTGCGTCGCTGCATGGAGGGCAGGTCAGCCGAGCGTGACCTGTGCAGACAGCGCGGGCGCGAGATCAGGGCCGACTGCGTCGAGCGAGACGGCGTCGCCGTCGGGACGACCGACCAGATGGAACGGCGCACGGTCGAAGAGCGGCGCGAGGCCGCGGAAGGCGAAGGTGCGGATCCGGCGCGGCGTGTTGCGGCGCACGAGTTCCGCCAGCAGCATGGCCGTCAACGGTCCGTGGACAACGAGACCCGGATATCCCTCATCGTCGTGTGCGTAGGGGCGGTCGTAGTGAATGCGATGGGCATTGAACGTCAGCGCCGAGAACCGGAACAGGAGACGTGCGTCGGGTGTCACGGTGCGTGTCCACGTCCCTGCCTCGCGTGCCGGCGGCGCCACGATGACCGGCGCCGCGACCGGCGCGCCCGGTTCGCGATACACGATGTCCTGCTCCTCGTCGATGCACAGCACGCCGTCCTGCGTGAAGCGGTAGCCGACGGTCACGAACGCGAGTGCGCCACTTCGTCCGGACTTGATCACGACGTTGCGGATCTCTCCATCGCGTGTGGCTGGTGCACCGAGGCGCAGCGGGTGATGAAAGTGCAGTCGCGACCCGGCGAACATGCGGCGCGGAAACGGGATCGGTGGCAGGAATCCGCCGCGTTGCGGATGACCATCGACATCGAGCGCGGACTGCCGCGCGCGCGGCAGGAAGTAGAACCAGTGCCACAGCGGCAGCAGCGGGCTGCCGGATTCGACAGTCGTCATGTCGTCGTCGAACATGGCCGCAGCACCACGCGCCTGTTCCGGGCCGAGGCCGTCGACCAGGGTCTCGGTGCGGCCGATCCACGCACTGAAGTCTGGTAGAGCGTCGGTCATCGGAGTATCGGGCAACAGGTGTCAGCGCGGTCACGCACGCACCGATGCGGGCAGAGCGCAGGAATCAGGTTAAGATATTCGCAGGTTCCCACCTGAGCGGCGAGGCAGACCATTGAGTGCTCGTGACAACGCGACCGGGACTGGCGAATCGACCACCGCCGCCCCGGCGCAGCCCCACGCCGCGACAGCAGACGCACCACGCCCGCTCGACGGGGTGCGTGTCATCGATGTCGGCAACTTTCTCGCCGGCCCGTACGCGGCCGCGATGATGGGTGAGTTCGGCGCCGAAGTCCTGAAGGTCGAACATCCCATCGGCGGCGATCCGATGCGCCGCTTCGGCACGCCGACCAGTCGCCCCGATGCAACCCTCAAGTGGCTCAGCGAAAGCCGCAACAAGAAGTCGGTGACCATCGACCTGCGACAGGACGAAGGCGTCCAGCTGTTCCTCAAGCTGCTCGCGAAATCGGATGTGCTGATCGAGAACTTCCGGCCGGGCACGATGGAGGAGTGGGGCCTCACCTGGGAGTCGATCAGCGCCGCCAACCCGCGCCTCGTGATGTTGCGCGTGTCGGGCTACGGCCAGACCGGCCCGTACCGCCGACGCTCCGGCTTCGCGCACATCGCACAGGCCTTCGGTGGCCTCAACTACCTGGCCGGCTTCCCCGGCGAGACACCGGTCCTGCCCGGGACAGTACCACTTGGTGACTATATCGCCAGCCTGTACGGCGCGATCGGCATCATGATCGCCCTCCGCCATCGCGAGGCGTCCGGTCGCGGCCAGATCATCGACGTCGGCATCTACGAGGCGATCTTCCGGATGATGGAGGAGATCGCGTCGGTCTACGGCGTCTCCGGCAAGATCCGCGAGCGCGAAGGCTCGGGCAGCTTCGTCGCCGTGCCGCATGGCCACTTCCGCACGAGGGACGACCGCTGGATCGCGATCGCGTGCACCACCGACAAGATGTTCGAACGACTCGCCGTCGCGATGGGACAGCCGCAACTGTCGTCGTCGGGACTGTACGGTGACCAGCGCAAGCGACTCGCCGCGCGCGACACCGTGAATGCGATGGTCATCGAATGGGTCGCGTCGCTCGACCGCGATGAGGTGCTGCGCCGGTGCCTCGACGAGGAGGTGCCGGTCGGCAAGGTGAACAACATCGCCGACATCTTCGCGGACGAACATTTCGCCGCGCGTGGTAACCTCGCGCACATCATCGACGCCGAGCTGGGCGACATCGTCGTGCCGGGTGTCGTGCCCACACTCTCCGCAACGCCCGGACGCATCGACTCGCTCGGGCCGACACTCGGCAACGCCACCGATCAGGTCATGCGCGAGCTGCTCGGACTGACGCCCGCCGATCTGCAGCGCCTTCACCAGAGCAGGATCATCTGACCATGACGACGACTGCTGCGCACGGTGGCGCGTTGCCACTGGCCGGAATCCGCGTGATGGATGTCGCGACCGTGATCGCGGCGCCGTACTGCGCCACGATCCTCGGCGAATTCGGCGCCGACGTGCTCAAGGTGGAGCACCCCGTCGGCGGTGATGCGCTGCGCCGGTTCGGCACCCAATCACAACGCGGTGACACGCTGGTCTGGATGAGCGAATCGCGCAACAAGCGCTCCGTGACGCTCGACCTGCGCAAGCCGGAAGGTGTGGAGGTGTTCAAGGAACTGATCACGAAGACGGACGTGTTGTGCGAGAACTTCCGCACCGGCACACTCGAGAAGTGGGGCCTTGGCTGGGATGTCCTGCACGCACTCAATCCGCGCCTGATCATGTTGCGCGTGACGGGGTACGGGCAGACTGGCCCGTACAGCGATCGTCCGGGATTTGCGCGCGTCGCGCACGCCGTCGGCGGCATCGCGTACCTGGCCGGCATGCCGAAAGGCACACCCGTGACGCCCGGCTCGACGACGCTCGCCGACTACATGACCGGGCTCTATGGCTGCCTCGGTGTGCTGATGGCATTGCGCCATCGCGACCTGACGGGCGAAGGCCAATACGTCGATGCGGCACTGTATGAATCGGTGTTCCGCTGCACCGAGGAGCTGGCGCCGGCATTCGCGATGTATGGCACCGTGCGCGAGCGACAGGGATCATCACACAACGACTTCGCCTGCCCGCACGGCCACTTCGCCACCAAGGATGGCAAGTGGGTGGCGATTTCGACGGCGACGGACAAGCTGTTCCGCCGTCTCGCCGTGGCGATGGGCCGGCCGGAACTCGCGGCATCGAGCACATACGGTGAGCAGAAGACGCGCCTCGAGCATCGCCACGATGTGAACGAGATCGTGCGCGACTGGTGCGGCTCGCTGACGCGCGAACAGGTCCTCGAGAAGTGTTATGCCACCGACACGCCGGCCGGTCCGCTGAACAACATTGCGGACATCTTCGGCGACCGGCAGTTCCATGCACGACGCAATCTCGTCGCCATCGATGATCCGGAGACCGGTGAGTCGATCATCGTGCCGTCACCGGTTCCCGCGCTCTCCGAAACGCCGGGTAGCATTCGCAGCCTCGGTCCACGGCTCGGCGAACACACCGATGAGGTGCTCACCGAAATCCTTGGCATGTCACCGGCCCAGATCGCGGACCTGCGCGGGAAGCGCGTCATCTGAGCGCGACGGCTATTCGCGCCGGCGCCGCCGAGCCACGCGCGTGACCGGAATCCTGACCGGCCTGCGCGTCGTCGAGGGGTCTGCGTTCGTCGCCGCGCCACTCGGCGGAATGACGCTCGCCCAGCTCGGCGCCGACGTGATTCGCTTCGATCCGATCGGGGGTGGGCTCGACTACGGGCGCTGGCCACTCACCAAGGACGGTGCGCACAGCCTGTTCTGGACGGGATTGAACAAGGGCAAGCGATCGATCGCCGTGGACTTCCGCACGCCGCGCGGTCAGGAAATCCTGACGCGATTGATCTGCGCACCCGGTCCTGACGCGGGAATCTTCAGCACGAACTTTCCCGCGAAGGGCTGGCTCGCGTACGACGTTCTGTCGACGCACCGCGCCGACCTGATCATGGTGAACCTGCTCGGTCGGCGTGATGGGGGCTCGGAAGTGGACTACACCGTGAATCCCGCCATCGGTTTTCCGGCGATGACCGGACCGAGCGATTCCGATGCGCCGGTGAATCATGTGTTCCCGGCATGGGATGCGATTGCGGGGCACATGCTCGCCGTGGCGATACTCGCCGCCGAGCGGCATCGGTCGCGACATGGTGCCGGGCAGCTGGTGACGCTGGCGTTGAAGGATGTAGGCCTGGCGATGCTCGGGCACCTTGGAATGATCGCAGAAGTGATGGTCAACGACAGTGATCGCGCGCGTTACGGGAACTACCTGTTCGGCGCGTTCGGACGCGACTTCGAGACGCGCGAAGGTCAGCGTGTCATGGTCGTCGGCTTGACCGACATGCAATGGAACACGCTCGTGAAGGCGACCGGACTCGGCGAGCGAATTTCTGCGCTCGGCGCAAGTCTCACTCTCGACCTGTCCGACGAAGGCAATCGCTTCCGTGCGCGTGAGGAGATTGCGGCGATGCTCGAACCGTGGTTCGCCGAGCGAACGCTGGACGAGGTACGGGCCGGTCTCGATGCCGCACGCGTGACGTGGGCGCCGTATCGCACGGTGCGTGAGGCCATTGCACAGGACGTGGATCTGTCGCTGGCGAACCCGATGTTCGCGATGCTGCAGCAGCCGGGTGTCGGCGACACGCTGGCCGCCACGTCGCCGCTCGACTTCAGTCGCGTGGCACGGGTGCCGATTGCTCCCGCACCGCGACTCGGCCAGCATACCGATGAAATTCTGCTCGGTGTGCTGCATCTCAGCGAAGCGGACGTGGGGCTGCTGCACGACGACCATGTCGTCGCGGGCCCCCGCGCCTGAATTGAACGACTGCACAACTTAAGGAGACCATGTCGTGAAACTGCCTGCCAACTTCTACAAGCCACTCGCGATCGGCGCACCGAAACCGCTGCGCGAGCTGCCCGTGCGTCCGGAGCGGGTGATTCACTTCTTTCCGCCGCATCTCGAGAAGATTCGCGCCAAGTTGCCCGAGACGGCGAAGCAGGTGGACGTGTTGTGCGGCAATCTCGAGGATGCGATTCCCGTCGATGCGAAGGAGGCGGCGCGCGCAGGTTTCATCGACGCCGCGAATGCGATCGACTTCGGCGACACGGCGCTCTGGGTCCGCGTGAATTGCCTCAACAGCCCGTGGTTTCTCGACGATCTGGATCAGATCGTGAGGCAGGCCGGCAACAGGCTGGATGTCTTCATGATCCCGAAGGTGGAGGGGCCATGGGACATTCACTTCGTGGACCAGTATCTGGCGCTGCTCGAAGCACGTTACGACATCACGAAGCCGATCCTGTTGCATGCGCTGCTCGAGACAGCGGAAGGGGTGAAGAACGTCGAGGAGATCGCCTCCGCGAGTCCTCGCATGCATGGCATGAGCCTGGGTCCCGCCGATCTCGCCGCATCACGCGGCATGAAGACGACGCGTGTCGGCGGCGGGCATCCCTTCTACGGCGTGCTTGCGGATCCGGTGGAAGGCGAGACCGACCGCGTGTTCGCGCAGCAGGACTTGTGGCACTACACCGTGGCGAAGATGGTGGATGCCTGCGCATCGAACGGTCTTCGCGCCTTCTACGGACCGTTCGGGGACCTGAAGGATGAGCGCGGCTGCGAAGCGCAATTTCGTAACGCGTTCATCATGGGCTGCAGCGGCGCGTGGTCGCTTGCGCCGAACCAGATCGCGATCGCCAAGCGGGTGTTCAGTCCCGACGTGAAGGAGGTCTTGTTCGCCAGGCGCATTCTCGACTCGATGCCGGATGGCAGCGGTGTCGCGATGATCGATGGCAAGATGCAGGACGATGCCACCTGGAAGCAGGCGAAGGTGATCGTCGATCTCGCGCGACTGGTGGCGCGCAAGGACCCCGACCTGGCCGCCGCGTATGGGTTCTGAATCGAAGACGCAGGCGGGCAATTTCTTCGAGGATTTCTCCGTCGGCCAGGAGATCGTGCACGCCACACCGCGCACGGTGACGGAAGGCGAGGTCGCGCTGTACACCGCGCTCTTCGGCAGCCGGTTCGCCATCAACTCCTCGGATCCGTTCGCCGGATCGCTGGGACTCGGCGGCGCGCCGGTCGACAGCCTGCTCGCGTTCCACGTCGTATTCGGCAAGACGGTCCCCGACATCTCGCTCAACGCGATCGCGAACCTCGGCTACGCACATGGCCGGTACGGCGTGCCGGTCTATCCCGGCGACACGCTGTCCACCACATCGACGGTCATCGGGGTGAAGGAGAACAAGGACGGCAAGACCGGCGTGGTGTACGTCCGCTCGGTCGGAGTCAACCAGGTCGACGACATGGTGCTCGACTACGTGCGCTGGGTGATGGTCCGCAAGCGGAACGCGGAGTCACCAGCGCCCGCACCGGTGATTCCCGACCTCGACGATGCAGTCGATGTTGCGGACATCCATGTCCCCTACGACATCGAACCCGATGCGTACGACACCGCGCTTGCCGGCAGTCCATTCGTGTGGGACGACTACGATGTCGGTGAGAAGATCGACCACGTGGACGGCATGACGATCGAGGAGTCGGAGCACATGATGGCCGCGAAGCTGTTCCAGAATACGGCGCGCGTGCACTTCAACCAGCATGTCGAACGGGAAGGTCGTTTCGGTCGTCGCATCATCTATGGCGGCTACATCATTTCGCTGGCCCGCGCGCTGAGCTTCAATGGACTGGCGAATGCATTGAGCATTGCGGCCATCAACGGCGGTCGGCATACGGCACCCACGTTTGCCGGTGACACCATCTACGCCTGGTCCGAGGTCCTCGATCGTGTGGAGATTCCCGATCGCGAGGATATCGGGGCGCTGCGTCTCCGCACCGTTGCGGTGAAGGATCGAGCCTGTGCTGACTTTCCATATCAGGATGCGGCTGGTGCCTACGAGGCGGGCGTCGTGCTCGACTTCGACTACACGGTGCTCATGCCGCGGCGTCGCTGATGCGCGAGTACCGTTTTCTGGCCACGGAAGTGACACAGGAAGCGCTGCGCCTGGCGCGCGGTGTGTGGCACGGCCTGACCATCGCCGAGTCATCCGTCACGATCCATCTCGTGACGGGCGAAGCGGTGCGTATCGATAGCGAGGCAGCCGACGTGGAGGATGCGTTCGAGGCGTTCCGCCTCAACGCGCGCGTCGATGACACGCCGGACCCGCCCACCGACGCGGCGGGAGAATTCGGGCTGGGGCGCAACGATGTCGTGTTGTTCACGGGCGCCACCTGGACGGTCACCAACACGGACGCACTCGGCGTCGAATTGCGTGAAGGTGCCGCGATGCATTTCAGCGGACATCCCGGCCAGCTTGCCGAAGACGCCGACGTCGTCTGCCTGACGACCGATGCGATCGTGATCGCCACCATCACGGGCACCGGGCTGCTCATTCGTGTCGGACTGAAGCCGGGATCGGTGGACGTGGTATCGGACCAGGTTGCGATCGCGGCATTTCTCGTCGAGCGCGGCTACTCCTCGAGCTGACTCGACACGGTGCGGTGCGTCGTGAGCACCACCAGCGCCACCCCACCCAGAATCGCGAGACCCGCAACCAGCAGTCGCGTCGTGATCGGCTCGCGCAACAACACCACGCCGCCCACCGCCGCGATCACTGGAACGCTCAACTGCACGGTGGCAGCAGTCGTCGCGCGCAAGCCGCGCAGCGCGGTGTACCACACGGTGTAGCCGACGCCCGACGCCAGCGCGCCCGATGCGACAGCGTACATGGCGCCGCGCAGATCGACCGTTCGTGTGGCACTTGCGGCGGCACTGAGTGCGATCGCCATCGGCGCGGCACGCAGGAAGTTCCCGGCCGTCACCGCCGTCGGATCGCCGGCGCCTTTTCCTCGCAGCGAATACACGCCCCACGCGACGCCGGCGGTGAGCATGAGTGCCGCAGACAGCAGCGGTGGAGCCGCGAGGCCTGGCAGGACGAGTCCGATCAGCCCGAGATATGCGAGCAGCAATCCGCTGCCCTGCACCATCGTCAGTCGTTCGCCCCGAATCACGCCGACGCTGATCATCGTGGCCTGCACCGCGCCGAACAGCAGCAGCGCACCGGTGCCCGCCGGCAGCGTCAGGTAGGCGAACGAGAATCCGGCGGCATACACGAACAAGGCGACGGCGGACGGCCACGATCCCTGCGGTCGATGGCGGCCGGCGCGCAGGCGAACGAGCAACGACAACACGACGGCGCCGGACACGAGGCGGATCGTCGTGAAGCTGGCCGCATCGATCGTGGTGCGCGTGAGTGCGAGCCGGCAGAGCAACGAATTGCCGGCGAACGCGAGCAGCGCGAGCAGCGTCAGCACGCCGACGCGGGCCGACGATGCGTTCAGGTCAGACGCCAAACTG
Organism: Gemmatimonadaceae bacterium; assembly: GCA_014379355.1. Taxonomy (GTDB): domain Bacteria; phylum Gemmatimonadota; class Gemmatimonadetes; order Gemmatimonadales; family Gemmatimonadaceae; genus JACMLX01. Next base: position 2,607 of record JACMLX010000126.1, on the reverse strand, counting down.
TCTGAGGTGATGATCGAAGTGTTTGTAGCCGAGTGCGCCCCACTCGGACTTCGTCAGGCTGCCGAAAATCGGATGGGTCGCATAGGTCACGTTGCCGGCCAGCCTGGCGATGAGTGCCTTTGCGTTCGAGCGCTCGACATCGAACGCTTCCGGCTCACGCGAAATGATCTCCGGTGCCGTCGGCGAATTCTTCGGGAATGGCAACACATGGATCACGAGCTGCTTCACCGGGAACGATCCGACGAGTGGAATCTTCTTCGGCTTGACCGGCAAGTCGCCAAGCGCCATGCGGAATGCGTCGGTGATGTGGGCCAGCATCTTCGGCGCCGACATCCTCCCCCACCGCGGCTGCATGTCGGGCGCCAGCTTCTCGAGCCGTGCAATCAGCGATGCGCGATCGGCAGCATTGTTCAGGCTTGGCATGACGATCTCCGGCGACGCGAATTCACGGGTCCGGCGGGCGAGGCTGCCGGACGGACATCCCGACAGCTCGCACAATCTGCCCACTGTGTCGTGGATGCGCGAGCCCGATGGTCACGGTGCCTGTCGCGTAGTGACGCACTACGGAATCGCGCGCTCCATCCGCATGATGCCGAGAGTCAGGCCGAAGCGCATCGGGAAATCAGCGCGTTCGAGCGCGCGGAAGCCAAGTGCTTCATAGAGCGGCACTCCAGGCAGCGTGGCGCCGAGCTGGAAGCGGTTGAAGCCGGACACGACGGCCGCCGCTTCGCAAGCGTTGTACAGCCGTCGGGCAAAGCCGCGACGGGCCCACTGCGGGGCGACGTAGAACGCCCGGATGCGCGCCGCATCGACTGCGGGATCGAGCAACGGATCGACGCCCTGCTTGACCTGATCACCACCATACAAGGTCGATCGCTTGCTCCATCCACCGGCCGCCGCAATCTCGCCGTCGCACTCGATCACGAAGTACGTGGAATCCTCGAGGAGTTGTGAATCGACGCCGAACACCGACACCAGCGATTCGTCGATCTCAGCCTCGGTGTAGATGCCCACGCTGAGACCGCGCACCGAGGTGTCGATCAATGCGCGGATGGCGGGGATGTCCGCCGTCGTGGCCAGGCGCAGGGTCGGTACGACAGTCATCGGTACGGAGACTTCTTCCGTCCGCTAAGGCTGAATCGCTGCGGCACCGGCCTGCGCCACCTGCGCATCCTGCGCCGACGTCGCGCCACTGACACCAATGGCCCCGATGATCTCGCCATTGATCGAGATCGGCACGCCGCCTTCCACCGGCGTCACTCCCGGCAGTCCAAGAATCGCGACGCGTCCGGCCGTGAGTGTGCTGTCGAGTGCGCGCGTCGGCCGCTTCATGCGCGCCGCCGTCCGCGCCTTGGCCTGCGAGATGTCCGCACTGCCTGGCGATGCATTGTCCATGCGCAGGAAGCCTACCAGGTCCCCGCTGTTGTCCACGACGGCGATGGACACATTCCATCCCTGCCTCTTCGCTTCCGCAAGTGCCGCCGTGATCGCGCGTTGCACCCCGTCCGCCGCCACGATCCGCGCGGTGCGAGTTTGTGCGGCGGCCGTGGACACCGGCACGGCGATTGCGAGCGCCGCGCCGGCGAGGAGTCTTCTGGTGAGGCGTGCGTTGGTCATGATGGACGTCCGGAATTGGTGAGTCATGCGTGCAGCGGTTATGTCAGACGGCGAGGCATTCGATCTCGACGCGCGCACCGAGCGCGAGCCCGTTCGCGCCCATCGCACTGCGTGCAGGACGCTTGTCGGCGGGAAAGAATGTCACGTACACCTCGTTCATCGCACCCCACTCGTTCATGTCCGCGAGAAAGACCGTGCACTTGATGACGCGCTCCATCGACGAGCCGTTCGCCTGCACGACGCCACGAATGTTCTCCATCACCTGGCGCGTCTCGGCGGCGATGCCTCCAGTCACGAGTTTTCCGCTGGCGTCGGTGCCCACTTGACCCGACAGATAGAGAAAACCGTTCGCGCGCACCGCTGGCGAGAACGGGCGCGTTGGCCCTCCCGTCGCGGCGATGAACTGTGGAACGTTTGCGGTGGTCGCGCAGGCGCACAGCAGCAGCGCCGACGCAGAGACGACCGCGCGATGGCGGGCGGTGAAGTGTGTCATCAGACCCGGTGGGTGTCAGGGCGCCATGAGCGGATGCGCTGCTTGATCAATTTGATGTCCGTCACCCGTTCGGTCAGCACCCAGCGCACCAGTTCCGGCGACTCGGCATCGCTTGCAAATCGCAGCGCGATGAGCTGACGTGCGCTCAATTCGTTGATCCGCGTGCGCAGGTCCTCCGGCAGGATGCGCTGGAGCCGCAGTTGCTCCTCGAGCCTGATGACGCGATCCTGCGCCTTGATCGGAAAGGCGCGCGTGTACCAGAACGTGCCGAGCAAGCCGAACGCGCCGAGCATCTGGAAATGCGCGTCGGCCGATCGCGTCGACATGGCGTGCCAGATCGACCAGAGGGCAAAGATGATCGTGCAACCACCCGTGACGAAGTGAAATCCGGGGACGGTGCGGGCGTGGTTGGCGAACGACTGGGTGGGCTCGGAACTCATGGGCGTGATACGGGAGTGGGGAGAGGTCGCACTCGCGGAATATCACCAATGGTGCAG
>JACMLX010000125.1 GCA_014379355.1 Gemmatimonadaceae bacterium | reverse complement strand
CGACAACATCGCCTTCGCACGCATGGGCATTCCCGCGCATACGCTGTCGAGCTTCAACCTGCACGCGGACTATCACACGGTGCGTGACGAGGCGCAGTATGCCGACCCGGCGCACATGGCGCGCGTGATCGAAGCGGCAGCACAAGCCATGCTCATCCTCGCCAACGGCCCCAAGCCCGCCTGGCACCCCAACGGCCAGCCACTCGGCACCACGCGTCCGATGCGGTGAGCACTTCGCACTCAACGCAACGCCGCAACGCCGCAACGCCGCAACGCTGCAACGACGCAACGGCTTCAACTGCTTCAACGCAGAGTCGCCAAGGACTGAACAGCCTTGACGCCAAGCCGCTAAGTCGCAGAGCGCTCCTCGAATGTTCCGGATCGCGCCCGAATTCCGTCATCAGGAGAATGCTTTTGTAACGGCCCTCGCGCGCGCAGTTTCCAAAGCAGTCTTTACGCACTGCGTGTCGCGAAATGTTCTCTATAGCGCGTGCGGAGCGCTTCGCGGCTTTCCGGCTTGGCGTCAATGCAGTTCAGTCCTTCGCGACTCTGCGTTGAAGGCGATTGCAGTTCGTTGCGCCGTTGCGTTGACGTCTTTAGTGGTTGCGTTGACGCAGTCAGTCCTGCCGTTCAGGTGTCTCGGCGAGCGTGGGATAGTCGACGTAGCCGCGTGCGCCGCCGGTGTAGAAGGTGGCGCGATCGGGTTTCGCGAGCGCGGCGCCGAGTCGGAAGCGCTCGACGAGATCCGGATTCGCGATGTACGACGAGGCGAAGCTGACCGCGATCGCGAGTTCGCTCTTGATCGCGTCGTTGGCCGAGTCCGGCGTGAAACCGCCGTTGAGGACGAATGGCTTGCCGTAGGCGTCGCGCAATCTGCGCGTGGTGTCGTTGTCGTCCATGTCGCCGAGATGTGCCCAGGCGATGTCGAGTGTCGACAGCTGCCGGAGCGCCGTGCCGAACGTCGTGACCGGATCGGTGTCGCGCATGTCGTTCGTGGGCGACAGTGGCGTGAGTCGCACACCCGTGCGATCGGCACCGACCTCGCGCGCGACTGCCTCCGTCACCGCGAGCAGGAAGCGTGCGCGATTCTCCGGCGAGCCGCCGAAGCGATCGTAGCGTCGATTGACGCCATCGCGCAGGAACTGGTCGATGAGAAATCCGTTCCCCGCGTGGATCTCGACGGCGTCGAACCCGGCGACTCGCGCGCGTCGTGCCGCGGCGCCGAACTGCGCCACGATCGCCGCAATTTCCGGCAGTTCGAGCGCACGAGGTTCGGGCGCCGGCTGTTCCTCGAGGGCCGGGCCGCGTACCACCACGCCCTCAGCGCGAATCGGACTCGGCGCCACCGGCGCTGCACCGTCGGGCTGGAAGGCAGGCAACACCAGGCGGCCGACGTGATTGAGTTGCAGCGCGATGCGTCCGCTGGCTGCGTGCACGGCACGCGTCACCGCCTGCCACGCCACCAGATGTGCGTCGGTGAACAGGCACGGCGTATTCGGATAGCCGACGGCCTGCAGCGAGATCATGGTCGCGTCCGTGATCATCAGGCCCGCCGTCGCTCGTTGCGCGAAGTATTCCGCGGTGATGTCCGGGACGGTGCCATCCGCGTGCGCGCGACTCCGTGTCATCGGCGCCATCAACACGCGATTCGGCAGTCGGAGCGCACCGAGTCGGACGGGGGAAAGCAGTTGTGGAAAGCGGGCCATGCGGATGTTGTGAGAATCGTGCGACCGGGCGCAGCGACGGGAACGGCCGTGGACCAGCGGCGCCTCGATGCACACGCATCGGGTCGCGCAGAAGCTTATCGCCTGAACCGCGCCAGGACATTCGCGATACGGTTGCGTTCACTCCCCTCAGTCGCCATTCTCGCCGGATGGTCATTGATGACGCCGATCGGCTTGGTCCGAAGGGACATGTGTATGTGGAACTGGTTCGCGAGCAGTGGCGCGCGCCACTCGAGCGCGGCACCGCCCGTCGCGCATTGCTCACGTCAGCGCTCAGCCTCGCGCTGATCATCTTCGGCATCGTCGGCGCGTTCACGGTCTGGGGCGAATCGGTGATCCTGGTCGCCATCGGTCTGGTCGGTTTCTACAGTTCGCACGGCGAGATCCGTTCACTGATGCCCGAGTTTCGCGAGGCCCGTCGTGTCGGGTGGCTGGAGCCGGCGCTGGACGACAGCATCGTGACCGTCGGCGAGCCGGCGACGTTTCGTGCGGTGCTCCACGCGCGCCGGAATCTCGTGCTGCAGAATGCGTCGGTGGTGGTGGAGGCGCGGCAGTACGCCTACGCCACGCCGGGCGAGGTGCTCGAGTCGATGGTGCTGCCAGTGTCATTGACTGGCGGTCCCATCGCGCGAGGCACGGATTGGCGTCAGACCGTCACTTTTCGCATTCCATCGACGGCGCCGGCCAGCTACTACAGTGGCACGGAATCGGTGCGCTGGACGCTGACGCTGCAGCTCAGTCTTGCCGGTGAGACGCCGTGGCGACGGACGTTGCCGATGCTGGTATTCCCGGCCGACGCGGGGTGAATGGCGCCGCGCGCCGACTGGTCAACTCGCGCTCAATTGTGTCGCTCCGATCCGTACGCCGAGCGGCGTCGCCCGCCGGACCATCGGCGCACAGGTCACGCGAAACGTCGAGCCGACGCCCACGGCGCTGTCCACGGTGATGGTCGCGTTGATCACGTCGGAAAGCGTTCGACTGATCGTGAGGCCGAGTCCCGTGCCGCCGTACTGCCGACTCGTGGTTCCGTCCGCCTGCTCGAACGCATCGAAGATGGCCTGCAGCCGATGTTCGGGAATGCCGATGCCGGTATCGCTGACCGCGAAGACCACATGATCCGGATGGTCCGGCGCATCGGACACACTGACCGTCACCGTGCCGTGCGACGTGAACTTGAGCGCGTTGCCGACGAGGTTGATGAGCACCTGGCGCAACTTGGCTGCGTCGGTCGTGAGGTTCAGCTGGCGCGGCGACGTGTGTGCGATGACACGCACATCGGACTGACTCGACTGCCCCTCCAGCATGCGCACTGTCTCGAGGATCATCGCGTTGCAATCGATCTCCTCGATCAGGATCGGCATCCTGCCCGCCTCGATGCGTGACAGATCGAGCATGTCGTTGATCAGCGCGAGCAGATGTTCCCCGTTGCGCGACACGCGCTCCAGGTACGCGATGTCCTTCGGTAGCAGTACGCCGTGCTTGTTCGACTTCACGAGTCGTGAGAAGCCGATGATCGAATTGAGGGGAGTGCGCAGCTCGTGGCTCATGCGCGCGAGAAACTCGCTCTTCGCCCGGTTGGCGTCCTCCGCCTTGTAGCGCGCTTCCTCGACCTCGCGCTGAATCTGCTTCTGCTTCGAGATGTCGGTGCGCAGCGACACACGTCCCCCGGACGCTGTCGGCCGATCCTGCAGCAGCAGCCATCGGTCGCCCTGCTTGTATTCCTTGGTGTTCGCACGCTCGACCCGCGCGGCCACCCAGTTCTGCACCGCCACGTCCAGCGGCAGGCCTCCGGTGTACTCCGGAAAGACGGTCAGGTAGGCACGCGCGATGTCCACGTAGGGCGTGCCTGGCGTAAGCTGGTCGGCAATCTCCGTGTAGTAGTCACGATAGGCGCTGTTGACCTGGATGACACGGTCGTCCGCATCGAACAGCGCAAAGCCGGCGTCGATCGCTTCGATCGCCTCGAGCAGCTGCTGGCGGGTGGTGGAGATGGCCTCGGCGGTCCGTGTGCGTTCGGACACGTCGTGCGCCACCTTGAACGCGCCGATCACACTCGCGTCGGCGGAGCGCAGCGGGAGATAAGCGATGTCCAGTTCGCCCTCGACACCCGACACGCTGTCGCAGAAGACGACGTTGTTCACGTGTGCCGGCTGACCACTGAGCGCCGACTGCAAGGCCGCGTCGCGCGCCGCATCGGAGCCGTATACCTCGGAACGAAGGCGCCCCAGCGCCGACGATGCACGCACGCCGCTGATCGCTTCCATGCGCGGATTCCACACGATGATGCGTCCGTCGCCGTCGTACACGGCGACGCCATCCTCACTGCCACCGATCACACCGCGCATGATCGCTTCGGTGCGCAGCAGGGCCGCGGACTGCGCGTCGGCCTGCGCGGCACGGTCGGCCAGTTCCAGATTGGCGTGGATCGCGGCCTCGTGACGCCGTGTCAGCGCACGCGCGATCTCGATGATCACGGAACCCTGCATCACCGCCAGCATCGAGGCGAGCAGCGAGGTGGCGACGTTCATGCCGCCGGACCAGAGAAAGTCGAGTGGCACGCCGAAGTGCATCAGGACGGCTTCGGCGAGGTGCTGCACCAGGTACAGCGCGATACTCGGCAGGACCACGGACGCGTCTTCGTACCGTAATTGGGTCGTTGTTATCACGAAATAGATCGCGCCCCACTCGATGCGGGACCCGATCTGCACCGACAGTGCCCATCCAACGAGATGCGCCGCGAGGCCGAGTGTGATCGCGCCGCCCCGGGTGCCACGCCACTCCCGGGCGGCGACGGCGGCGAGCGACACACCGATCGATGTCAACATCCAGGCCGCAGGAATGAAGTGCTCGCGGGCCAGCGCGAGGCAGGCGAGCGCAGTCACGCCAGCAGCGATGAGCCGCAGCATCCAGCGATCGCCGGCGACACCGTTTTCCTGTCGGGCCGCCGTGAGCGCCTCGCTGGCGCGCTGGGCGCGCGCTGCCGGACCTCGCGCGATCGTTTCGTAGGCGAGTTGGCCGGGCAGGTGGAACTTCATGGCGTGACGCACGATGAGGAACGGCCGCCGCAACGGTGCGGCACGACACGAGTCGACGCAGAGTGTCGGCTGCTGCGTGCCCTGGCTCAATTCGCCCGTCGCAAACGGGACCGCGCACGACATGTGGCGTCGGTGCGACGTTGCGCCGAAGCCGTCTTCGCGGCAGGATTCGCCCATCACGCCGGCGTCTGCTTCGCGGTCGGCTGCTTCTTCTCAATTCTGGCTCCACGCCACCTCTCATGGCCATCGCCATTCGCCGCGCCGCTGTCGTCGGCGCGGGTACGATGGGGAGCGGAATCGCCGCGCAACTTGCGAACGCGGGCATTCCGGTCCTTCTGCTCGACGTCGTTCCGTCCGGTGCCACCGATCGGAATGTCCTCGCGGCGGCTGCGCTCGCGCGCATGCGCACACAGCAACCGTTGCCGTTCATGAGCAGCGAGGCTGCCGCCCTCGTCACGCCGGGGAACGTCGAGGACGATCTCGCCGCACTGCACGACGTGGACTGGATCATCGAGGCAGTGTTCGAGGACCCCGCCGTCAAGGCGCCGCTGTATCACAAGCTCGATGGTGCGCGGCGCGCCGGCAGCATCATCACGTCGAACACCTCGACGATACCGCTGCACGACCTGATCGCGGGTCAGTCCGACGCATTCGCCTCCGATTTTGCCATCACGCACTTCTTCAATCCGCCGCGCTACATGCGGCTGCTGGAGCTGGTGAGCGGTCCGCGCACGCGTCCGGAAATCACGGCGACACTGCGCGACGTGTGCGATGTGCGGCTCGGCAAGGGTGTCGTCGTGTGCAAGGACACGCCGGGATTCATCGCGAATCGCATCGGGACATTCTTCATGTATTGCGCCATGCACGAAGCGCTGAAGCATGGCCTGAGCGTGGAGGAGGCGGACGCGGTGTGCGGCAAGCCGATGGGATTGCCGAAGACAGGCATCTTCGGGCTCACCGACCTGGTGGGTCTCGACCTGATGCCGCACATCATGAAGAGTTTCCATGCCACCTTGCCGGCCGGTGACGCATTCCTGTCGCTGCCGATGACGTTCGCGCCGATGGAATCGCTGATCGCAGCCGGCAACACCGGTCGCAAGAGCAAGGGCGGTGGATTCACGCGCATGGTGCCGGACGACACGGGCGGCCGTCGCAAGGAGGTCGTGGATCTGGCCACGGGGATCTATCGCGAAGAGCGCCCGCCGGTACTGGCATCCCTCGCCGCTGCGCGAGGCAAGAGCGCGCTGAAGACTCTCGTCGGCTTCGATGATCGCGGCGGACGGTTTGCCGCTGCGCTGCTGGCGCAGTCGCTGTCGTACGCCGCTGCACTGGTGCCGACCATCGCCGATCGTGTCAGCGACGTCGACTCGGCGATGCGACTTGGCTACGGTTGGGACTTCGGACCATTCGAGCTGATCGATCAGCTGGGTGCGACGAATTTTGCAGCACTGCTCGCGACGCACGGTATCGACGCGCCGGCGCTGGT